>JAZADD010000080.1:0-12202 GCA_036124005.1 Thermoplasmatota archaeon | reverse complement strand
CATTCTGGAGGTCTTTGCCCCGAGTTTTGTCACAATAAAGGAAGGATCAAATTCACCTTGACCAATAATCGGAAGGGATGATTGAGAAAACTCTACAGAAAACATCCTCAAAGCAGGTTGACGCATTCTTGAACCACCCATACTCACAGGACCACCCCCCAATCAGCGCGAACTTTAGCCGCGAGAACAGACGAGTCCGAACTCTCAATTATAGCCGAATCTGCCATAATCATCACACCCCTGTCATCAACGATGCCGCGACCTTTGATTCGCATGCGTTCACCAAACCAACGCTCACGGAGCCCCTTCAGGAACTCCGCACGACCTTCATTCTCGATTCGTTGACGAATTTCATCCATGGTCTCTCCAGTCAGGGCCTCGGTTGGACCACGCCCCAAGAGTAGATTGGCAGTTGCAACCCCATCATCAATCACAAAACGGAATCGGAGATCATCGACACCTTCGACCACATCGTGCTCAGCACAAACACCATCACGAAGAACACGACGGCATTCAGGACAGCGTTGGATAATTCCACAATCGTCTCTGATGACAAGAATCTCTCCAGCGGTTGAAATTCCGTCCCGTGAGCTCCCCTGAGCAAGTTCCCACAAGTGCAAGTCAACAACATGTTCAGCAGGGTCAATTTTACCCCATGAGGGCTCCCCAAGGGATTCAATCTGAATGGCTTGATCAACTGTGATATCAGGAGTACCTTGCCATGCACGAATGCGAGCATCTTTGACGAGTACTGCTTCACCTGGAACAAGTTCGACGGGTTCCCATACTGTCATCTTACAACGACCGCTTGGATCAAGGACACGAACGCTCAGGAGGCTCTTTTCTTCCCCCTCGCGAGTGAAAGTTCGGGTCTCCATAGATTCAACTTGAACAACAATTGACACATCTCGCATCCCATCGCGGATATCTGCGATATTCATCCGAGAGGTATTCTCAAGTTCCGATATCTCGGGGAAAGCCGCATCACGGAATACCTCGATGCTTGTTCGATCACTGAAGTTCAATTCAGGTGTATCTCTGAAGCGGCGTACATTCGCCCCTTCGAAGCGGAGAAGTTCACCAACCTCATGATTGAAGGAACCCCAACATAGGAAACTCATCTGCCCGGTAGAATCTGCGAGCTTGCCTCGAACAACATCAATTGTCCCACTACCATCCCGCTTGGTGATAACATCTGGGCGGACAGCAATCACACGAGCTACAACCGACACCGGCCCCTCCATCGTGGAGGCAACTGAGAGATCCACAGGTTCAGAAGAAGGGAGAGGATTCGCCCCTCCTTCTTGCAATACTGCGACGCGACTGCTTTGATTCACATTCAGAGAGCGCTTGCCCTTGTACTCATTCACTGATACGCCTTCAAGCCGGACAATGGCTCCTGGACGCAGGTTCTCACCATTATTACCCCAATCCTTGTAATCCCAACGAACGCTTTCTTGGCCATCGAATGGGGCATCTTCTATCCAACCGAATGCAATCTGACGTTCCTCGCCGCGAACCATCTGTACTCTAGGCGTGTAACTAACGACACGGACTTCGATTGTAACGTCTCTATCATTAGCCCCAAGTTCTGCAAAACTCTTGACTGTACGAGCAACTGGAGCAGCTACTGGTGCAGGCATAGATGTCTCTGCATTCGCGGACTTGAAACGATTCATGATGGATCGTAGGGCATCACTAGGTTCGATGCGAAATTGTTCCTCATACTTCTGGAACTCAGCCCTTACCTCTTCTGCATCAACATCAGGTATCTCATCGGTAATTTGTTTGACGAATGGATCGTAATCAGTCATATCATTCTCTCCTCAAGCGAGGATGAACGTCAATGACCTCAAGCGACGAGCCAGGTCCTGTGGGAGGCACAGGAGGGATGGCTCGGCGCGTGGTTGAGGTAGTCGGAACACCACATCGCCTCCAGTTCTGTGCCCTCCACGGTGACGGTAGTTAAACTCAACCCGTTGCCTTTGAAACGCTTTCAATCAGACCGGTGACCTCTTGACGGTTGAAGAACACGTTCGGTCCGATGAGGAAGCCGTTCCCGTTCGAAGGCGTCGAGGTCGAGCCAGGTACAGCTGTCAGAATTCCTGTGAAATTTGGCCTCGACCCTCTGGGACGCCAGTTGGAGATTCCAGTCCACATCTTACACGGATTAGAAGACGGGCCAATCCTCGGTATTACCTCAACAATTCATGGCGACGAACTTAACGGTGTGACAATTATCCGACACCTCCTTCATGGAATGGACCTGAATCCTGGGACTGAAGACGACCTCGTTACCCCTGAGACGTTGTCTGGAACTCTCATCGTAGTCCCTGTATGTAATCCGGAAGCGGTAATCATCCACTCGCGCCGTTCCAGCGATGGTCGAGATCTGAATCGCTGCTTCCCAGGCACACTTACTGGCACCCACTCCTCTAGACTAGCACACACTCTTTTCCATCGCATCGTTACACGCTGCGACTACCTCATCGACTTGCACACCGCACCTTCAGAACGCACCAATGCCCCTCATGTGAGAGCTAATTGTGACGATTCAAAAAGTAAGGAACTCGCTCGTGCCTTTGGCACACCGATCGTTCTACACTCAATTGGACCTGCTGGATCCCTAAGACGATGTTCAACAAAAGAAGGGATTCATGCCGTTCTGCTCGAAGCAGGTACAGCGAACGTCTTCGAAAGTGGCGCCATAACGGCAGGGGTTCGGGGCATCATGAATATCCTCGTTCATCTAAAGATGATTCAAGGCAATATACGCAAACCTGACTGGAGATTAATCGTGCGGACCTCACAATGGATTCGTTCGCCTCGAGGTGGCATGCTTCACCCATTGATTCAAGTTGGTGAATTGGTTGACGAAGGCCAACCTATTGCCCAGATTAGCAATCCCCTAAGTGGGGAAGTCGAGGAAATACAAAGCCCACTCTGTGGTGTAGCCGTAGGCCTCGCAACCGCACCACTTCTCAGAGCTGGTGAGCCAGTAGCGAACATTGCTTCAGTAAACAAGAAACGGATGAGAGAACGAATACGAGATTCACCGATGACTGGTTGGAAATTCGAAGATGTAGCAGAGACTTTGGAAGACATTGCCGAGGACGCCGATGGCCTCCCTATCGATGAGCAGCCAGAAGATTGAGGGCGACTACATGCACCTACCCTACTTTGGATATGGGTCAAACCTAAACGAAGAGGATTGGAATCGGGGCAAAAAACGAACCGCTTGGGATAAGACAATCCTGCCAATCGAAACCGCATATCTGCTGGATTATGCACCGGTCTACCACTACTATTCAAGCACCCGAAAAGGTGGCGCACTGGACGTAATTCAAACTCGTGGGGCGAGGACCCCAGGGGTTCTGTTTGAGATACAAGAAGGTGAACTCAGAACCCTAAACAGAAAGGAAGGTGCACCAAACGCCTACCATCAAGAGAGAGTTCATGTCCAAACCAATAACGGCGATATCATCGAGGCACTGACCTATATCGTCAATGATGACCGTCGCGAGAATCATTTCGTGCAACCGACGACTGAATACATTCAAGTCGTTAGGGAGGGGCTAGTTAGGTTCGGGTTGAATCCAGAGGCACAAGATGCTGCTGCCAAAGATGAAAGCGACGACGCGTTATGCAGTTACATCTTCGTTTACGGCACGTTACGTGAAGGTGAAACACGGGCACCATTGATGATTGAAAATCGAATCGGCCCATGGATTTCAGGGACAGTGCAAGGTGAATTGAGGGATCTTGGGTTTTATCCGGCCCTCATCCAAGGAAAAGGACACGTACATGGTGAACTGCATCAATACAAACGAATCACAGATGTTCTCGAACAATTAGACAGAATTGAGGGGTATGAGAGGATTGGAGACTCTGAAAACTTGTACGAACGTATACTAATCGATGTCACGACCGATAATGGAATTATCCAAGCTTGGACCTACCGTATGTGCAAACAAGTAGGCTCTAAGATTGAATCCGGTGATTGGAAGAGACGATGAACGACCTTATGCTGTCGTGATTACAGTGGAGCGCATGGAAGAAGTCCGGATTGGCATCGTAACCGTCTCGGACCGCGCCAGTGCAGGTATCTACGAAGACCAATCGGGCCCTGAAATTCATCGTGTTCTCGAAAAGATTCTGATTACGAAGTGGACACCTTGCAAACGGATTATTCCTGATAACCGGGAGGAGATTGAAGCCACACTCATCTCCCTATGTGATGACGAAGATTGTGCACTTATCGTCACAACAGGGGGGACCGGACCTTCTCTGCGAGATGTAACACCTGAAGCAACCGAGTCTGTATGTGATAGGATGATGCCAGGGTATGGAGAACTAATGCGAGCAATATCACTCCAGCATGTACCCACTGCTGTTCTTTCTCGACAAACTGCAGGACTCCGAGGCACTTGTCTCATCGTCAATTTGCCTGGTTCTCCAAAGGCAATCAACGAAACACTCCCTCACCTGTTTGAATCGATACCGGCATGCATAGATCTGATGGGTGGACCATTCATCGATACTGATCCAGAACATGTGGTAGCATTCCGTCCAAATCATCGTTAAAGTCAGCCAAAGGATTCAACACCAGCGTACCAAAGCGAGACACATGGCGAAGCTGAAAAGCGGATTCGAACCCACCCGTGCACAAGATGAACTACGTGACATCGAAGTTACACTAGACTTCACCAAGAACGCACTCGCCTCGGTCCTATATCGCCAGGGCGACACCATGGTCCTCGCCTGTGTAACCAAAGAGAGATCGCTGCCGCGATGGTTTCCCCGAGATGCCACAAAAGGATGGGTTCACGCCGAGTATTCCCTCATGCCAGCATCTACAGATTCCCGTTTTCGCCGAGAACGTAATGGTGCCAAGGGACGGACTCAGGAAATAGAGCGATTGATTGCACGTTCACTCCGCGCAGCCGTCGATTTAGAGGCCCTAGGGCCACTCGCATTGAACATTGATTGTGATGTCCTTAACGCAGATGGAGGAACAAGATGCGCGTCCATAACCGCTGCCGGGATAGCACTTCGGCTCGCCATTCGGCGTCTTATTCGCTCCGGCTTATGCCTCCCCGCTCATGTTCGAGAAACAGCAAAAGAGTCTGGTGAAGATCCTGCCACCCTCAGCGAATCAGAGATGGAGAGTCACGAAATGGCCGTAATGCCACATGATGTTGCCGCAATCAGTGTAGGTCTCCTCGAGGGAGAGGTCTACGCAGACCTCGATTACATGCTCGACAGCAACGCAGATGTCGACATGAACCTTGTAATGACTTCGAATGGACAATTTGTCGAGGTCCAAGGAACCGGTGAAGAAGCAACTTATTCTGCAGACGAGTTGAGTGCTCTAATCTCATCTGGAACTAAGGCCATGTCCATCCTTTTCGACTTTCAAAAGTCCACCCTAGAAGATGTCTGAAGGGGCACCTAACCCAACGCAAGCCTTGAAGGGCAATCCGTGATGGGAAGAACGCTGCGACGGTAACTCAGTTGGGAGAGTGCCAGACTGAAGATCTGGAAGTCGCCGGTTCAAGCCCGGCCCGTCGCACCATCTCAAAAGATGTCGTCCTCGTCCTCTTCCTCGTCCTCAAAATCAATCCGATTGTTTGCCGGCTTCGCAGAAGCCTTCTTCGGCGCCTTGGCAGGAGTTGGCGCCTCCTTGGCCTCCGTCGCTGCGGCTTCCGAAGTAGCCCCTTTACGAAGACGTGCCTGCTCCTGCTCCCTAGCAAGGAGTTCTTCTGGGTCAAGACCTGCTTCGAGTGCAAGTTTGTAGCGACGTTCTTCCAAGGCACGGCGCTCAAGGAGCTTCTGCTTGGCCTTGTCATATTGCTGAAGCATATACATCGCATCATGCTCAAGTAACGGTGAATCCGAGATTACAGTGACATCTAGCCAGTCACCCTCTTCCGCGAGATATTCGGCAAGAGGCTCAAACTTGAGATCCGACTTCTTGAGTTGAGTGTAATGCATCGCATTCCCTCCACGGTGTTCGATTCCGGAGAAGTGGCAATAGAACGTCTTTCCACCATACTGCTCCCTAACCTGATCGAAGAGTTCACCAAAGTCCTCAGAAGTCCTCAATGAACCATTACCACGTGCATGAATATGAGCCATATTGAGAACTGGCACAGTTCCCTCCACATGGTTGACTACTTCGAGGACCTCGTCTAATGTACCCCAGAGCGACTGTTGGCCACTAGTCTCAACTCCAATTAGAGTTGGATCATTCTCTAAAACCCACGGGAATGCAGCATAATCAATCTCGTCTTCCTCATTGCCCCAAAGTTGGCGACACCGATCTACGACACCCTGAAGGATATTTGCGAGGTGTTCATTCGTCTCTCGACCTGCCTTACGCTCACCATAAGGTCCGACGTGATAGGTGATATGTCGAGCATTGATGATTTTAGCCGCTTGAAGGCTGGTTTCCATCTTCATGAGGGTGCGTTGGCGAGAACGACGGTCTCCAAGCAAATCAGCGTAGTACGGACCATGCATGTTCATCTCAAAGTCTGATTTCCAAGACAATATACCGGCCTGCCAGTATTCGTTGAAATGTTGGGGAGTCACAGTACGAACAGTCTGAATCTCCATCGTTTCTAAGCCGAGTGCCGTTATGTCATCCATTCCTTCGACAATAGTACGACCTTTACAGGAGAGAGGTACCCCTGCTGGTCCGAATCTCAATGGCATGGCTAGCGCTCCCCGACCTCCCGTCGCACCGGGTGGTTGTTCAAAAGGGATGTTACGGGAACAATCTCGTTTCAAAGTAAGATTGGAGAGTTTTCCCAATCAAAAAAGAACTTAGACACCGTCTTAACCTCTTACACTCTCGAAGTTAATACATGAAGAACACTCAAGGCACTAGGCCCGCGATTGTTCTAGTGATTTTACTCTTGATTTCACCCATGATTCAAGCCGTTGAACCAGGAGTCAAAACTGACCCAGGGCCCGATCACCATCTCCTTGGAATCCCCACAAACACCTATCCTATCGATGGATGGGGGCACCATCCAGATCACACGACATACAACCAACAGAATGACGATTTAATCCGTCTAACGCCCTCTCAAGGAGATCCGGAGAATGCTTGGGTTGCTCGTGCAGATTTATTGAGCCCTAGGGAAATTAGCAACATCGCTTGTATTCAGAATTCATCCATCCCAGATGAATTGGGGCTCTCCGATATGAATTGGCTTTGGGGCCAGTTCATCAGCCATGATATCGACTTCACTTTGACTCAGAATGGGCGTGTAGATGGGATACCAGAAAGATTGGATATCGTGATTCCAGAAGGCGACCCTTGGATGGACCCATCAGGAACTGGTAGTAATCTGATTATGTTGTTCCGTTCACTCTACAATACGTCAAATGAGAACGATACACAACCCCGTGAACATCCGAACTCAGTAACCGGATGGTTAGATGGATCCGCTGTTTATGGATCAACGCCAGCCGTAGCTTTGTGGTTACGGACCGGTGAAGGAGGGCGCCTCAAGTTTACTGAGGACCCTAACGGACCCCTGCTTCCTCTTGCCGATCCTGATGATGATGATGCACCTGGAATGAGTTTTGTTGGATTCTCTGCTTCTGAACGATATATCGCCGGTGACTCTCGAGCAAATGAACATGCAGCCCTGACTGCAACCCACATCCTGATGATTCGGGAACACAACCGTATTGCTGATCTACTGCAAACCCAACATCCCGAGTGGACAGATGAAGACATATATCAGACGGCGAGAAAATATGTAACTGCCCTGATTCAGAAAGTAACCTATGACGAATATCTTCCTTCAATGGGAGTCCATCTACCTGAATACCAAGGGTTCGATTCAACTGTAGACCCAAGAGTCACGAATGCTTTTGCTACCCTCTCATTCCGAATGGGACATTCCCAAATTGGCGTTCTTACCGAAAGGTTGCATGAGAATCGTTCTTCGATACCTTCAGGCCCCATCGCTATGCATGATGGATTTTGGAACCCAAATTCGTTGGTTACAGATGGGGGCATCGAACCAATCTTCCGTGGCCTAGCTTACACAACTCAAGAAGCAAATGATGTAGGATACATCGATGCACTCAGAAATCGGATGTTTGGGATTCCAGGGAAAGGAGGAATGGACATGTGTGCCATTGACATACAACGTGGACGTGACCATGGAATCCCAAATTATGGGACTTATCGCCAGACACTTGGCCTAACTCAAGTGAACAACTGGTCGGATATCACAGACGATTCAGATATAATCCAAAGGATGGAACAAGCCTATCCAGACATAAATCTCGCCGACCCCCTGATGGCTATGTATGCCGAAAAACATCCCCCTGATGGAGTTCTAGGTGAGAGCATGCATGCACTTCTTCTAGATCAATTTGTACGATTACGTGACGGTGATCCTCTTTTCTACCTGAATGACCCCGATCTACAAACCTCACTTGAGGAAATTGAAGCTACAACTCTTTCCGACATTATTCTGAGGAACAGCCGGATAGAAGCACTACAATGTGACTCAATGTTCGCCGAAACAGATGTTTCAGCTATGGATTGCATCAATGAGAATCTCGGAGATGAGATAATTCCAGACCCCGTGGTTATCATAGGTGAAAACGAGAAGGAATTCGTGCTGAACGCACGCTTTACCGAACAGACCGAACGCTCAGGACTGGATAGAATTGAACTCGGTCAGCCATTACAATTCTCAAGTTACGGACCTGGGATTGCTGCAGAAGATTGTGACGGAGACGGTCGCATCGACCTTGCCATAGGTGCTATGTTTGATCAAGAGGGATGGGAAACAAGTAGCCCCCCTGCCGAAGGGAGGATGTACATGTATCGAAACATCGGTGACAATCGATTCGTGGATATTACTGAAACATCAGGGTTACCGATGGTCAACTCAACCTCTGTTGGACTCACTTGGGCGGACTACGATTCTGACGGAGACATGGATTTACATGTTGCTAACTACGGTAACGTAACATTGACGAGAAACGATACAGGCTCGCCAAACGCTCTATACCAAAATAATGGGGACTGCAGCTTTGTGAATGTAGCACAGGAGGTCGGCGTCGACAATCCAGGGCATTCATCTAAGGGTATTTTCGCCGACTTTGATCATGATGGCGATCTAGATTTGTATTCCATGAATTTCGGCCAGGTTTCCGAAGAACAGATGGCAATCAAAGAAGACACCAACATACTCTATCGCAATCTCCTCAGAGAAAGCGGAAGCGCCGATTTTGAACCAATTACCATTTCTGCAGGTAATGTCGTAGGAGGGAGCCTCTACCCAAGCGAAGAAGGCGAGATACATACAGGAGTGCCCACCTCAATTGCTGTTACTGCTCCCGAGAATCCTTCCGCACAAATGGCAGTTCATTCGGACTATGACCCTGAAGGGAATGGTTCAGGAATGTCTTGGGCTGGTCTCTTTCATGATATGGATTCAGATGGATGGGAGGATATCTTCATTGCCTCAGACTTCGGTTTCTCTCCAATGTACCGGGGTAGCGAATCTGGCATATTTGAGAAGACTACTTTCGAGGACGGATTCATCTATCCAGGCACAGGCATGGGGGTCCACGCAGGCGACATAGAGGGTGATGGAGACCTCGATATGTGTGTCAGCAACTACGGCCCTAACTTCCTCTGGATTCAGGAGGAGCCCCGGAAATGGGACGAAGTCGCACACCAGAGAGGATTCTCAGAGAACGTCTTGGTCAACTGGGATTGCAGGTTCATCGATGTTGATTTAGACGGAGATCTTGACTTGTGGTTCGGCGTGGGACGGATTAACCCATTCACTGCCCTCAACAACAATTCTCTGTACATTAACGACGGAGATGGATACTTCGTAGACGGTATTGAAGAAGCCAATCTACTAGACCAAGGCCGAACAATGGGCTCCGCGTGGGCAGATTTTGATGGCGATGGCGATCTTGACCTTGTTACAGGAGACACAAACCTAGGGGTCCGCTTCTTTGAGAACGATGCGGCGCAACGTGAGGGGGTTTCCTGCGTTGTTATCGACCCGTATTCGGACGGCGAAGGTAACATCCACATCGATGGTATTGGGGCGAATGTTGACTTCCACCTCAGTAATGGAAAGGTGGTACGACAAGCAATCCTCACAGGGGCAGGATTCAGTGGATCTACAGTAAGTGAAGCAAGACTTGGAGTCCCTCATGGTGGTGCAATTGAGAAAATTGTCATCCATTGGAATGATGGGGAAACGACAACTGTTGAACGATTAACAACTGAAGAAACGATGCAAATCGCCTACAATCCTGATGTAAATACTGAACAACAAACCTTCGGGGTAGAAATCTTACTCATCCTATGTCTTCTGGCCGTCATCGGTCTTTTGATGATGCGTACACGATTCTATAAGGGGGATGAGGAGGACTCATCCTCAGACCGAAAATGACGGGTATCTCAAGCCCTTACGGAGAGTGAAGACAATGCGAGGCGATGTGGAATCAGTAATCTCGGCATTCCAGCGTGGTAGTCCAGTGCTAGTATTCGATTCCGCCTTCCGGGAACAAGAGACTGACCTCCTGTTTCCTGCTGTAACGGTCAAGCCCGAAAATATGAGACAACTCCGTCGAGATTGCGGTGGATTGCTATTCCTTGCGATTGGTAACGAAGTCGGCGTGGGGTTTGGACTACCATGGCTCCAAGATCTCCACAGCTACGAACCTCTTGTCCGAGAGCACCCCATTCTGAGTCACCTGATCACGAATGACTTACAATACGATTCCAGATCTGCGTTTACACTCAGTATCAATCACCGTGATACCTTTACAGGAATTACAGACCGGGATCGAGCGCTCACCACCCGCCGCTTTGCAGAACTTTGGGTCGAACTCCAGAAGACTGAAGCGGATTCCGAAGTATGTATGAAGGCACTCGGTAAGGAGTTCAGAACCCCTGGCCATATCCCCGTCTGCCGTGAGAGCCCAGGCGGAATTTCAAACAGACAAGGACACACAGAACTCGCCGTTGCTGTGGCGAGAATGGCGGGAATGCCTCCCGTAGTCATCGGCGCGGAAATGTTGCAACCCTGCGGTGATGCTGCTTTGCCCGTCGAGGAAGCTATCGCCTATGGTGAGAAACATGGCATACCATTTGCAAGTGGTCAAGACATACTAGAAGCAATTGAGAGCGGGAGGTAAGAAGTATGACGCGTGTGATGGCAGTTGGCGTGTTTGATCTCCTCCACGCAGGTCATCTTCATTATCTCGAAGAAGCGAAGGCACTTGGTGACCATCTTACTGTTGTCATCGCTCACGATGATACTGTCCGAAAAAGGAAACACGAACCTGTGACAGGTAGTGACCTAAGGTGCCGATTAGTAGCTGGACTCAAACCTGTAGATGATGCGATCGTTGGAAATCATCCAGACACTCCTATGTATGCAATTCTCGACATCGTGAAGCCCGATATTATTGCTCTAGGCTATGACCAAGAGCATGCGGAAGAGAGAATTCGGAGAGATTTACTTGAACGAGGATATGCCAATATCAATGTTCATCGAGTCAGTGGTCTATCCGATGACCTCGATGGTACACGCAAGATTATTGCTCGAATTCTTGAGATGCGAACGCAGAAGGAGGATGAATGATGTTCACAGGCATAGTCGAGGGTATGGCAACACTCCGTTCCATCAAAGACAATGATGATCACATCCGCTGGGTAGTCGACCTCCCTACTGGAACGGGTACAGGACTTGAGGTCGGTGCTAGTGTTGCACTCGATGGGGTATGCCTAACTGCAGTCAATATTGATGGCGATGTTGCTTCATTCGACCTTATCCAAGAAACACTCGACCGTTCCACTCTCGGACTTAGGACCCCCGGCGACTCATTGAATATCGAACGAGCCCTACGCTATGGAGACGAAGTTGGGGGACACCTTGTTTCTGGACACGTAATGGGGGTTGGCACAATCGCCTCCGTGTCCTACGCAAACGATACCGCTGACATCATAATCGATGCACCCTCAGATATCAAGAACTACATCTTTGAGAAGGGCTACATCGCCATCGATGGGATTTCACTAACCGTTGGTGAGACCAATAGTAATGGTTCATTCAACCTCCACATAATCCCTGAGACGCTTCGACGTACTACTCTAGGTCAGAAAAACTCCGGTTCGCTAGTTAATATCGAGATT
>JAZADD010000079.1:0-5541 GCA_036124005.1 Thermoplasmatota archaeon | reverse complement strand
CGTTAATTCATTGATTTCAAACAATTAACCAAGGGCACTAAAAAGGTGGGCTTAGAATTAGAAATCATGGCCAAGAAATCCACGCTCACATTTCTTGTTCTCAGTATCTTGTTGTTGCCGGGATGCCTGAACATTGTCGATGACATCATTTCAGATATTGAGGACTCGAGAGAAGATTATCCTTCGCTGGCTTTAGGTGAGCGTGCACGCGCATCTCCGGCTCTGCAAACCTATGATGCATGTTCGGATCTTCTCGAAGATCTTCAGGATGCTGCCTTCGAGGAAGCATTGGTTTCTCTCGATCAGAATGCCTACTGGCATTGGACGGATTCCTATTACTACGCCCTTCGTGAAGGTGACGTAATGATGGATGGTGTCGCTGAGATGGCATCAGATGATATGGCGACAGATAGCAGCGCACCAACAGCAGGTGCTGTAGATTCAGATTCTGGAAGTTCGGCTCCCGTTGAGGGCGAGGATTTCTCTGGAACTAACAATCAGGAGGAAGGCGTTGATGAAGCAGACTTTCTCAAGACTGATGGTCGCTGGATATATGTGATCAATAACGGTCATCTTGTTGTTCTTGGTGTCCCCGAATTTGGTCAGTTAGAGATGGTTTCCAATATGACGTTGGACGGTACCCCGCGCGAGATGCTTCTGGACGGAAATCGCCTCGTTCTTGTCTCCAACCTATACTATTGGAACCTCGAAACGGATGATCCCCTCCGTGCTCTGATGGTAACTGGGGATGTGGACGAGTGGGGTTACTACGCATACAGAATGCAGAATCTTGTTCAATACACGGTCATCGATGTTAGCAACCGTAGCGCTCCAGAAGTTGAGCGCGAGATATTCGTAGAAGGCTACTATCACACTGCCCGTCTTGTCAATGGAACGATGCGTAGTGTCACGCATGCTACAACCTACATTGATGGCCTACTGCACTATCCTGAACTTCCATCCGATTATTGGGAAATTAGTGACCGCTATGACCGGATGGATGTTTGGAACAGTTCGGTGGATGAAGCCATCCTCCATAATCGAGAAATTACCGATGGTCTAGTGTTGGAGGATTTCGCACCACGTATCCACGAACGTATTGGTGACACAATCATGACACACCCTGTGACATCTGGCGACTGTAGCGAGTTTTCGATGGCCGATAGTTCACTCTCACGTGGATTTACTACAATCTCTACGATTGGTCTTTTTGAAGAAGAGACAACTATCCAAGTTGATCATATTGGTTCTTCATGGGTAAACGTGTACTCCTCAGGAGACAAGATGGTTCTTGCCGAGCCAGCTAACGACTGGTGGTGGTATTGGGGTACTGATGAGATGTACGAGGATGAGACCAATATTCACGCCTTCGATATTTCTGAACCAGCTAATACCGAATACATTGGTTCTGGACGTGTGACTGGTAACGTGCAGGATCAGTTCTCAATTTCTGAACACAATGGTAACATTCGCGTTGCATCGACATCAGATAATTGGGATCGGTGGTGGTTGGCTGCGACTGATATCGCCGTTGATATCGCTGAGGCTGTCGATGTCGCCGTAGCCACTGATTCTGAACTTGTCATTGAACCTGAGATTCCTGAATGTTTAGGCCCATCGAACCACGTATCTGTTCTGCAAGATGTTGGTGACGGCGTTCTTGAGACCGTCGGTGAGATCAATGATATCGCTTGCGGGGAGCGTATCTGGAGTGCTAGATTTGTTGGCGATATTGGTTACCTTGTTACATTCCGAAACATCGATCCACTCTGGACAATTGATCTTTCTGACCCGACTAATCCAACAATTCTTGGTGAACTTGAGGTGCCAGGTGTTTCGACTTACATCCATCCAGTGAACGAAGATCTTCTCCTCACTATTGGTATCGGCCCTGCTGGTGAGGATGGTTTCGGTCTTGACTGGTCCCAGACTCAGATTAGCCTATTCGACGTGAGTGATTTAGAGAATCCAACTCTCGCAGATTCACTTGCACTTTCCCCAGGCTATCTTGATGATAACTGTGCAGATATCCGTTGGTGTGGTTGGTCTTGGTCCTGGTCTGAAGCAACCTATGAGCACAAGGCGTTCAATTATTGGGCACCTGAGGGATTACTTGCGGTCCCACTGTCTACGAACCGATATGTCTACGATACAATCGAGGAGGATGGACGCCTGTATTCATATTACGGCTATGAATTCGTTTCTACTTTGAAGCTCGTCGATGTTGACACAGACAACAAGAGTCTTGCTCTCCATGGAGAAGTAGATCATTCCAATCTCTATGGGGATGGTGTTCAGGAGTACTGGTATTCCTCTACAGATATCCGCCGTTCTATCTTCATGGGCGATTACATCTACGCTATCTCGTCGAATGGTATGACTGTCCACGTGACAGATAATCTCAGTCATGTAACAACAGTCGATCTTCCTGAACAACCGAGAATAGTGTACCATAACATCGTTTACGACGATCAAGAGGAGGAATCGAAAGATTCCTCCGATGGCGGTGAAGGTTCCGCTCCTGCATCGTCTAGTGCTTGATTAAGAGAAGCGAAGCACACGTCCAGTTTGCCCGGGCTGGGCTAAAGGTTCACCTTTGAAGGGTCCATTTGGGGTCCGTCGATGAACAGGGATACCATCCACAATGGTCCACATCGGTAATCCAGTGAGTTCCATACCTGCATACGGCGTCCATCCAACTTTCGTCCAGACATCATCATCAGTGATAGTACGACGGGTATCTAGATCGACTAATGTCACATCTCCATCATATCCCTCAATGAGTGCACCTTTCTTCTCCATGCCATACACCCTTGCAGGTCCAGAGCACATCCATTTTACAACGTCAGAGACACTACATTTGCCATCTGCCGCGTGAGTAAGCATCAGAGGTAGGGAAGTTTCGACACCAGGCATACCTGCTGGGGCTTTTGGGTAACCTATCGCTTTCGAATCTAGCGTATGTGGGGCATGATCAGTTACGACACAGTCGATGGTGCCGTCCTTAAGCCGCTTCCAAAGTGTATCCTTGTCTTCAGTATATCGAATCGGCGGATTCATGAGTGCACGAACACCGAGTTTTTCGACATCTTCCTGATCGAATGTTAGGTGTTGTGTGCAGACTTCGGTGGTGATTAAATCCCCCTTATTGGATGCTAACCAATCCGCTTCGGTTCCACTTGTTAAGTGGACGATATGTAATCGATGATCATGGTCTTTAGCAAGTGCAGAGGCCCGTTTTGTTGCCAATAATGCACATTCAATATCTCGACATTCTGCATGGGCAGCGATATCGGTTCTATGTTCAAACTGAGGTATTCTATCTTGAAGCCGATTTTCGTCTTCTGCATGAGTCGCAATTATGCCACCCGTATTTGCGAAAATGTTCTCTAAATCCTTCTGTTCATGGACGAGAAGGTCGCCTGTACTACTGCCCATGAAGATCTTGATCCCACAAACACCATCCATGCCTTCGACGCTTTGCAAATCTGCAACATTGTCCGATGTAGCTCCGATGAAAAAGCCGTGATGAGTAACTGCCTTCTTGGAAGCCAACGCAATTTTCGCTTCTAATGTCGCTCGGTTCGTTGCATTTGGTACCGTATTTGGCATATCAAGAAACGAAGTTACACCGCCTGCTGCTGCTGCTCGGCTACCACTTTCCAAGTCTTCTTTCTCTGGGTTTCCTGGATCACGGAAGTGGACATGGGGGTCGATTACACCTGGAAGGAGATGTAAGCCCGTACCGTCGATGACAAACTCGTTTTCCTTGGCTACCAAACCACCGTGCCGTGCTATGGTATGGATTACGCCGTTAACGATTCGTAGGTCTCCTTCGACAATTCCATTTGGTAGGGCCATCATCGCGTTCTGGACAAGCAGGTCGCCTGTCATCAAGAACCTACCATGGTAACGACTCAATGAGCATTCTGCCCTTTCGGAGTCCTTGAAATAGGGGTAGCAGGCACGAGTGACCAGCGAGGTGGGGTAGTCTGGTTATCCCGTCGGGCTCATAACCCGGAGATCGTTGGTTCAAATCCATCCCTCGCTACCATTGCCACTTCCTATACTAGAATTCTAGTTCTTTAGAATGGCAGTTAAGGCGTAAGGGGTAGTGAAAAAGGTCCAAAATACTGATGAAGAATGGGTTTTCACCCATGCAACCCCCCAAGAAGTTCATCCAGATGCTACTGTAGAATTGCCATCGGGCATGATTATAGATTTGGGAGATGCAGAATTTATTTCTCCGAATAAGGAAACGTGCTACCCCGTTTTTGTAATTACAGATATGAGAAATACTGCTAAAAAATGTCCAGTATGTTTCAATTCTTTTTCGTCTTCTGAAAAGCCCCTCTTCTTCATGGATAGTGGTGAATTTTGCTATCCCTGTATTTCATGTGATGAGTGGATATGGTTTACCGAAGAGGAACCTTGGATGTATTGGGAGGAATGATTATGAAATACTACATAAGCTACAACTCTAAGTTGAGAACTTTCATTATCGAGGTGACTGATTTTGAAGATGATGACGATGATGAATGGGAGGTCTGTAATCCGGAACCACGAGAAGTTCGTTCAGACGGAACTGTAAAATTACCTTCAGGTGATTCTTTTGATCTTGTAACTGCAGAACATACTTCTCCAGATAAGGAAACCTGCTTTCCTGTTTTTGTGGTTACAAGTATCAGAAACCCTTGGAAAAAATGTCCGTCATGCTTCACTTCTTTACTTGTTTCTGACAATCCTCTTTTCTTCATGGATAATGGTGAATTTTGCTTTCCCTGTATTTCATGCGAAGGATGGATATGGTTTGCACCAGAACCAGAACATTGGCTGGATTGATTGTATATCTATGATTACAGGCCACAATTTCACTTCTCTAAACCTCTCCATTTTTGCAAATGTACACGCTTGGTTTATGCAGAACGGGCGTTGAAGAGCCAACATGGAAGAGAGGTTGCGAATAGGAGTTGTCCTCGTAGCCTTGTTGTTTGTTGGGTGCGCAGGTGAAGATACTGTAAGCGTAGTTGAACTCAACGTCTCAGTCTCTGGTGAGCCTGGTAATGTTCACATTGAGAAATCCGCCAATAATGGAACCTCGGCAATGGACGAGCTTAGGGTGACTTTCGATTTTTTGGGTACAGAATCTAGCGGAGGTGCGTTGACGGAATATTGGCTTAATCCAGGTGATGGAGGTCAGCGAGTTTCTGTAAATGCCGCTGAGGCAAGCACCCTCTTCAGGGATTATGAGTCACATGGAGTATTCCAATCCGTTGCTGGTGCGAATGATTCAGGCGAAAACTCTGCTGAAGAAGAAATCCGAATTGTGGTTCATGGCGGATTTTACCTGAATCAGACGCAGCCTACAGGAGTCGACGAACCAGCGGATCTTCACATTGATGCTCCGTCTGAAAAATCGATAGAATCGCCGCATAGTATGTCCATTTCATCGACTATTACCAATGTACAGAATCTCGCGCCGGTTCCACCTCCAGCCGATGTTGAAATTACTTGGCGGCTTTTGGATCCAACAGGAACCGA
>JAZADD010000078.1:0-5647 GCA_036124005.1 Thermoplasmatota archaeon | reverse complement strand
CTACGGCCCTAGAAACAACCCCTACAGTTACTAATCAGTGGACTGACGAGGCAGGTAACACCTGGCGCAGCATGTCTGATGGCACTACACTTTGGTGGAATGGCTCGGATTGGCAACAGGTTTGAAATTTAGACTATTTGCCTTTGAATGATAGATTGTAAATTTCTTGCTCTACTATCGGAATCTAATCCGAGTTCTTTGATTTTCTTTCTCCCAGCAATCCCCCATTTAGTTCGATTTTCTGGATCTGCTGCTTCCTCAAAAGCTTGAGTCCACGCATTTTTGTCATCACGAGGCAATAGACGGCCTGATACTCCATCCTCTACAGTTGTTCTGAATCCGCCTTCATCTACCATCAGGGCAGGTGTTCCTACTGCATGGGCTTCAACTGGAGTCAGGCCAAAGGGTTCGCCATGTGCAAGTGAAATAATAGCACGAGCGGATGCCATAAGTTCCACTAGTTCGGAATGTTCGAGTCGCGGTGCGACTTCTAATTCGACTTGATTTGTTTCAGCATGTTTCCTAATTCTTTCAATATCGGAGGTTTCACCCCCTCCAACAAGGACGAGTTTCAATTTTGAACCAGTTAACATATTGATGCATTCCCATGTTCCTTTGACCCAACTTGCTCGACCAATGGTAACTACATACTCTGAATCCATTCCATTACCCTCCTTTGTGGTCCAGATATCGGTGTCAACGCACGGTAAGAAGACACCTGCATCAATGTCGAATACCTCCTTGATGCGCGATTGAATATAGGGTGAATTTCCACTAAATTGGCATCGATTCCTACCTGCAAGACGCCTGACGAGTCGTAGGTCCCGTCGACGAGGAATGGTCAGAAGAAGACGAGTCAGTGCGATGGGCCGTGGTTGCCTCCCATCAATTCGTGCCCATAGCACTGTCTCACCATGTAATCCACGATTCGGTTCAAGCATGTGGACATGAACTGCCATTTCTAGTGGTAATACATCCACAATCTCTAGCGAGCCTGCGCCAGAAACGAGATGAACGGCCTTGATACCGTTTAGAGCATCAGTTAAGTTGCCTGATTTTCCACCACTTGTCAGGAATCTACGCCATGCTTTGGAGGCAGCCCGACTCGAACTTGCTGTGATCCGATCAATAGCAGAACTGCCCTCTTTCCATCTGGATTTAGGTATGAATAGTGGGATACCCAATCGCTTAGTTTCAGCATCAAGTTCAGGATGTGAATGTAATGTTGCGATACGGACTTCTTCGAAGACCTGCGACCAAGCCTCGAGTTGTCTAACGACATCACGCTCAGCCCCACCATACTGTGCGAAGGACCCCTTGATGACGAGCAAGGGTGGCCCACGCGACCCGTCGCTCATGGCCCGATGTTCTCATCATTCGGCATCAAGGTGGCGACAGAGCGTCAGGGTTGAAGCGAAGATTCGTCCTCCATCCCGTATGGGCAAGTCCATTCTGGTGGTTAGGGGGGGCGCGCTACCAATAGAATCTGGATTGGGGCGAGCTCATAATTCCGTTACGGAAAGAATTCGTACAGGCCTAGTCAGTGATTGGTCACTCGCCGGTGTAATTGAGCATCCTCTCAATGATAGTCAGAGTTCCATCAAGCGTCTCCGTAAGAGATGGTCAATTCATCCTCGTCATGTAGCGTCAGAGATTTCCAAAATATGTCCAAGCATTGTCCACATTACCGATCAGGAACAAGCACATCTCGTTCCTGATAATCCAGGGTGTCCTGTTGTTGTCACTATTCATGATCTGTTCCACCTCAATCCTCAGATTCTTGATACAGATTGGGGCCAAATTGAGATTGGTGAGAAGCCGGGTTTCATCCGAAGGATGGACATACGTCGATTGATTTCTGGGCTTCAAAGGGCGGATGCAGCATTGTGTATTAGCGAGGCTACGGCCGCTCACGTCAATCGTTTCCTTCCTGACCTTCGTACCTTTGTAGTTCCCAACAGCGTTGACCTAAAATCTCGTGACCCCCGGTCCAAGAGGCTCCCTTCTCCGAATCTCGAGGCTGAGTCTATGCATCTTCTCGTGGTTGGAAGCGAAGATCGACGTAAAGCGCTTGATTTTGCATTGGAGGTTATTGGGGCCCTTGATGTCTCTATTCGTCGTGATATTTTGATACACAAGGTTGGGGCAGAGTCGTCCTCAGTCGCTGAGAAGAGATTGAAGGAGAAGGCCACGACTCTTGGTGTGCGTATGCGGTGGCATGGGCGGGTTGAGGAAGAGGAACTTATTGCCTTGGAGCAGAACGTTGAGGCTCTCCTCTTCCCCTCGGCAGCAGAAGGTTTCGGACTTCCCGTTGTAGAGGCTATGGCTTCTGGTTGCCCGGTACTCGTGAATGACCTAGGCGCACAGAATGAACACCCTCCCAATCGAAGTATCCTTCCTGCCTTTGATCGAAATGCTTGGTGTGTGGCTATCGAGGATATGCATAGAAAATGGGTCGATAGGGATATGTCTGTTCGACCGATTGATGAAGAAATGATTCGTAGTGCTGAGAAGAGATCACCCTCTACAATTGGTGCAATCCAAGCTTCTGTTTATGACCAGATCCTCCGATAGTCCAAGAACATACGATTATATCCAGATAGGCTGCGGTTTCTGATTGCTCACTCGACCCTACGGGTCGATTTATTGGAGGGTCTGTTTGAATGTTGAAAGTCATCGACCTCCGGAAGGGTTTCGGATTTGGCAGACGTCGAATTGAGGTACTCAAGGGGATTGACCTCGAAATCGAACAAGGGGAACTTGTCGCTCTTATGGGTCCATCTGGTTGTGGCAAGTCTACATTGTTGAACATAATCGGTGGACTTCTAGCAGGTGATTCAGGATCGGTAGAACTGAATGAGTTTACCTATGGTACACGTCAGCCATCTGGAAATGTGAAAATCCGCCGTCATGGAGTTGGTTGGATATTCCAGGATTTCCACCTTGTAGACCATCTTACCGCACTCGACAATGTTGCCCTTGCCCTCGGCCTCTCAGGTTTGAGTGATACTGAGGCTAACAGTCGCGCCCTCAAAGCGCTGGAGCGTGTTGGTTTAGGTGATCGGGTAGACCATATCCCAGACCAGCTTTCTGGCGGCCAACGCCAACGCGTCGCCATCGCTCGTGCCGTTGCAGGGCGGCGCCCCCTCTTACTTGCCGACGAACCTACTGGCAATCTCGATTCACGATCGGGAGAGGAGATATTGCAACTTTTCCATGATCTTTGTCATGATTCTGAGGACCCCATTTCAATACTCATGGTAACACACGACCCCAATCTTGCCTCTAAGGCAGATCGGATGTTACTGCTGCGTGAAGGTAAGACTGCTGCCTCTGATATCCGCTCTGCTTGGGGTGACGCTGTTGCCGATGACTTGGAGGAGGAGTGAATATGGCATCCAAGACGCGTAATCAACGGGTCGCCGATTTTTTCGTGGATTTGCCCTCTAATGCACGAACCGCCGTTGAATCTGCTTGGCGTGGCCGTGAGCGTGGACTCGCCATCGTAGCAGGAGTATTCCTTGCATCACTTGTCATTACAACAGTTCTAGCATACGGAAACGGTCTTTCGCAAACCTTCCTCCAAACAACACTTGAGGGAGATGTCTTCGATGCGAAGGTGGAACAACAGGCATCTCCTCCGGTACCTGGAGTTCCATCCGAGAATTCTACTTTCACTAACGATAGTGCCCTGATGGTCGAAGTATGCGAGGAACTCTCCCAGCGATCGGAAATTGCGGACTGTAGTTTCGTATTTGGGAGACAGGCGATTCGTACTGAAGGGAATTTCAACAATATCGAGGCGTTTACTGCAGGTTATCTCGCTATGGAATCGGTAACATCTGAAAATCCGGTGTTAGAGAACGAGACCTTCGATTTCCCGGAAGCGGACGCAAATGGTCCTCCAATCTTCACCAAACGAATGGTGCGCCTTCTTGGTCCAGGGGCTTTCGATGGAGCACTTGCAGATCGTCATGAAGCACAGATGTTGAACGATATTCCATGGCCCAGCCATCAGGATATGATTGACAATCGCAGCGTCTTACTTCCTGCCAGTATCGCCGGGCCCCTCGGCGTTCAAGTGAATGATACAATTGATTCTCTACAGTTCTCATATGTCGTTGAGACCGCAGCCGGTGCGGAATCTATTGACGATCGTGATTGTAGTGGATACGTTGAACGAACACGTGGTGGAGTTCAGCACTGTCGTCTGTATGTTGTCGTAGAGGATCTCAGGGTGAGCGGAATCTACGAAGATTGGGCATTCGCAAATCCAACCTTCGGATTCAATCCGATTTTCATGGCATGGTCCATGCTCGATAATGAGACTGTGACTACCCTCATGGATTATGATCACGGTTATCTCGGGGTTGCGGTTGATCGTTCTCTAGTACCTACATCTTCGACAGCAGATGCTGAGGATTGGATTAGTGTTCTACGCCAGTCGGTGATGTATGAGGATGGACCTGGAAATAATCAGAAATCCTACGGCGCTGGAATCGAACTTTTCTGGTTCGACACAATATCTGGTTCGATTCTATTCATCGAGATTTTCCTTGGATTAATTCAGACCTTCGATTATATCCTTATGATTCCGATCATTATCTTGTCCGTCGCTATTCTCGTCTATGGACTAATCCTATCGTTAGAGCAGAGGCGACGTGAAATCGCTATTCATCGGACCATTGGAGGTTCAGCATCCCAACTACAGAGTATGGTACTTCGCGAGGTCTTCGCGATGAGTTTTGTTGCTTGGTTCCTTGGGTATATTCTTGCAATCCAGACAGTAGGCCTCGTCCTTTCAGCTGTTGGCTTCATGTCGTTTGAGCCATTGGAATTCCCAATCAATGTCCAACTTGGAACGATATCTCTCCTAGTAACTGCATTTGCAACTATTGGTGCGGCTCTATTGTTTGGCCGTGGACGGACTAAGGAATTCCTAGAACTTGAAATCGACGAGGGCGTTCGTAAAGTTCCAACCAAGAAGAAGCAGCGCACAGGTTTGCAAGTCTTGATGTTCAGTATCGGGATTCTAGCCGTTATTGAGTCAAGGATTGAGGATACAACCGGTGAACGCGGTCTAATTGAGAACTTCTTTGTCGACGGCCTGCTCGGGCTCTTTGGCCCCTTCCTACTTTGGATAGGTGGAGCCCTTATCCTTGGGAGAATTGCTGCATTTGGACCTCGCTTCTTTTCGATCCTGTTTGGATGGACACCGCTTCTGAAGGATATCCGTCGTGGACTGAAGGGTGGTGGTTCAAGTGAATCAATTGGCCGTCTAGCGACCATTATGGTACTCACTCTATCCATCGTTACGCTTGCCGCAGTTCAAGGTGCAACAGGTACTCTCGTAGATGATCGAACTGCAGAATCTCAGACGGGTTCTGTAATGAGTGTACAGTTTGACGAGCCCAAGAACCAGACACAGGTCAATGCAATTTTTGAAAGTAATATCAACAATCTTGGTCTTGATATTGACCCCGTACGATCTACGGCCGTGAATAGCTTGACGGTAGCTACAGTTGACGGTTCGATATCTCCTGAAGCATGGGTAGTTCTCGATGGCCACGAGGATGTTCTTCTTTGGACTCAACAATCCATCCCTGGTGATGATATCAGTCAAGTTGTTACTGGTTGGTCCGAGGGT
>JAZADD010000077.1:0-53537 GCA_036124005.1 Thermoplasmatota archaeon | reverse complement strand
TTCCTCCATGATACGATTGATTACTGCCTCAATATCGGTTTTTTTGAGCTCTCGAATACGAGAACGGATGGAGTCTTGCTCAGCACGCAATCTATTCAATCGATGCTCCTTCAATACCGCTTTTAGTAGATCATCGACGCTGGTAACTCCTTCCATTGCCTTTAGCGAGTTCAAACGTCTTCGGATTTCGAAAGAGACGGAAACAGAGGTCATGTCGGGGGAGCCCATCGACATCACGGTTACAGTTCTGAACATAGCCATGACGGTTGTCTTAGGTGCCGTAATGCCGTTCTCTTGATGTTGAATCAGTCTTCGATATCATCCCAGATATGTTCGGGATCGCCTTTTTCGATAGCTTCTCGCCGTAGAACCGATTCTGGATTGATTCCATATTCTGCCCTTCTTGCAAGGATTCGTTGGTGTGCTTCCTTGGCGAGGCCCCAATACTGCTTGCTACCCTTGTTGCGTTTCGTCGGTCGTTTCAGAAGAACTACTGGCGCACCATCTTTTGGAGCTTCAGCGATGGACATTAATCGTGGGATAACTGTTTGAAATACATCTTCTCCGAAGTGTTTGCGAACTTCGCCTTCGACGAAAGCGGATAGTTTGGATTGAGGAGTGTACATGGTGACAGCAATCCCGAATAGTTTCAGATGGTTATTGACACGCTTTTGTATCAGTCGAATTGAGTTCATGAGTTGACTCATACCTTCAAGGGCATAGTACTCTGCTTGAACAGGTACAAGAATCCAGTTTGAAGCCGCCAAGGCGTTGATTGTGAGCAGACCAAGTGATGGAGGTGTGTCAATGATGATATGATCAAAGTCGTTCATTACAGGAGCAAGAGCTTCTCGCAGGCGGGTCTCTCTGCCAAGTTTAGTAGCGAGCTCGATTTCAGCTCCCGAGAGACGTATGTTTGATGGCAAAAGGTAGAGGTTCTCTACTTTCAATCGAGGAGGAACCCTGGAATCTTGGTTCATGTTTTTGAAAGCACGTTGCATTTCATCGGTGAGAATTTCAGGTCCAATTAGATAGTCATGAACATTGAGAGTACCGTCTGAAGGTTGCATCAACAAATCGTAGACTGTGGGCACGTCCAGTCGTTTATCTACACCGAAACTAGTGGAAGCGTTTCCCTGCGGATCGAGATCAATCAGGAGGACTTTGGCTGGAGGAATACCCATACTTGGGTTTCCTTCAGCGAGTGCTGTTGCCAAATTGACAGCAGTAGTCGTCTTGGCGCACCCACCTTTCTGGTTGGTGCATGAGATGATAGTCTTGTATGGGTCCATCCGTCCTCAAGAACCCCACAATCGCCGTCCTAAATCAGTATTGGCAGTATGAATGGCCTAAAATCACTGAATGACGGGCACGGGAACTTCATTCAGAATCTTTCTCATGATGTGCATGCCAGTAATTCCACGAATCTTTGCTTCAGGTTTGAGGACAATTCGGTGGCTTACGACTTGTAGAGCAACGGATTTGATGTCGTCGGGGATAACATAGTCGCGACCATCGATTGCTGCTGCTGCACGCCCAGTCTTGAATAGCGATTGGCTCGCACGAGGCGATGCACCGGTGATTACGCGATGGTCTTCACGTGAACGCTGGACGACTTCGACAATGTAGGAGAGAATTGCAGGGTCAATGTGGACCTCTTCAAGCGCCTTTTGCATGGCGACTACCTTCTTTGGAGAGGTGATTTGCTCAACATCGTGATCGTCCTTACCACGCATCTTCCGGCGTGCGAGGATAGCTTTCTCTTCCTGGCGATTGGGGTATCCCATGCTCATCTTCATCAGGAAACGATCCATCTGTGCTTCAGGTAGAGGATAGGTTCCTTCCTGTTCAATTGGGTTCTGGGTAGCAAGAGTCACGAACGGTGCGGGAAGTTTGTGCGTGATTCCTTCGATGGTGACTTGTTTCTCTTCCATTGCTTCAAGGAGGGCTGCTTGTGTCTTAGGCGGTGCACGATTAATCTCGTCAGCAAGGAGTAGGTTAGCAAATAGTGGCCCCGGTCGGAGTTTGAATTCGCCTGCTTGCTGGTCATACATGTATGTCCCCATGATGTCTGAAGGAAGTAGGTCAGGGGTAAATTGCACACGCTTGAATTTGCAGCCTAGTGAGCGCGCGAAGGTGTTCGCAAGCATTGTTTTACCGAGCCCAGGAAAGTCTTCGAGGAGCATATTTCCGTTGGACAAGATACCAATAGTCACACGTCGAAGATTCTCTTGTTTTCCGATGATAACCTTGGAAACTTCGTTCATTAAAGCGTTTGAGATATCACTCACAACACGAACGACCTCTCGTCCGCGGCCTCCTCCTCCTGAATATTCTGAGACCATTCAATCACCTTCAGCAGACGCCAAACCCTATCCTGAACTACTTCAAGGTTCGTCGTTCCCGTACGTGGGTCAAAGCCCCCATCTTGGAGTTTCAGGATTTCGTCGATGCATCATGATAATCTCCTCCAGAATTTCTTTTTCCATTGCACTGAGTTCTCTTTTTCTGAGAATCCGAACGTGACTTTCTGGAACGGAGACGAGTAGGACATCACCTTCATCGATTTGCCTGCCAACAGTAACGTGAGTCGCCTCCATTGCTTCTTCACCTGGACGTTTTACCGCACCATCGATGGCGATGGCGACTTCATCACCTTGGATAGCTTCTTTTTGGTTATCTTGGCCCTTTTTGATCGATTTTACCTGACCAATTTGCATACCATCCTTCATGAGACGCTGGCCAATGTGGATTCGCCCCCCTAGAACTCTTACACCAATGACCGCGGGTTTAGAGGCGCGGAAAGTATGGTCGGGAAGAAAGAGAAGCCTTCCAGGGTGGACGACCATCTCACGTTCTTCCTTTTCTTTCTCAGCAAGGACATTTTCCCGCCATTCTTCGTATTGTTCCATGATATGGTAGACGATTTCCCCTCCAATGAGATGAACATCTGAACTCGGTTTTTCGATTTCTTTTGTCGCATCTGGAAGCGTGCTAGTGCTGAAGGCGAGGATTACACGTTCCTCACGTTCCTTCCCGACTTCGGCAATGCGTACATCTCGTCGCGTGATTTTACCCACGCTCGCGGCACGAATGGAGATATCACGCTCTCCTAGTTCGAAGGCGAGTGCTTCGAGACCACCAAGAGTATCTGCTTTGATACAGACGCCACTATCTTTGAGGTCAATACTGAGAGTTGATTCTTCTTTTGCTTTCATCCAAGCGTCTTCAACCTCCTCTTCAGTATTCACGACATGGAGAGTTGTGCCGGCAAGAACATCATCTAGGTCAACTGCACTAACTTTGACTCCTGCTGCAGCATGAACACTATCGACGGGATCCCATCGATCCCCAGCATCTCTCATCTCGGTCATTCCCCTTGGTGAGAACATCCCTCTTACTTTCGTTCGTTTTGGCCCACTTTCTGTAGCAACGATAATTTCGTCACCCTTGCTAATTGAACCCTTAGAGAGGATGATATCAAGAGTCTTACCTAGGCCTCGTTCTTCTTTAACTTCCAAGATAGTTGCTATACCACTCCCTTCCACATCAGTTAACTGGGATTCAAGGTATCTTTCAGCGAGTCCGATTACGACTGCAAGTAGGTCTTGAATGCCTTCTCCTTCTTTAGCAGAACATGGAACCATCGCGATTGTGTTAGTGAAATCTGTGACACGATCATAGCGTTCTGCATTGAAGCCATTCTCACCCAGTTCTGCGACTAATTTCCAATGTTTCTCCTCAAGATATCCGATAACATCGCTTGATTGTTCTCGCAGGGATTTTGCAGTAGATCGCCCACTCACAGCATTCCAGCCATACAGACGGTCTACCTTGTTCATTGCAATGATGAAAGGAGTCTTGGATTCACGAAGAATCCGTATTGATTCGATTGTTTGGGGCTTGCACCCATCCATAACATCGATGACGAGAATTGCGATATCGGCCAAAGCCCCACCACGGGTTCTCAATGAGGTGAAAGAATGGTGCCCCGGAGTGTCGATGAAGAGCAGCCCTGGAGAAAGAAACGCCTTCCCTTGTAATAGCGGCCCACAAATTTTGTTGAGTATTTCTGCAGGAACCTCAGTCGCACCGATGTGCTGGGTAATACCTCCTGCTTCACGAGCCATTACAGAACCTTGGGAACGTGACCCTAGATTTCGAATATGGTCCAACAAGGATGTTTTTCCATGGTCTACATGACCGAGGACAGCGACAATCGGTTGACGTCGTCCATCCACACCATCACGTCCCCTCACTCGTAAATCCACTGTTCGATATCTCGATTCCATTCCATAGTTCCTTCAGGGAACCATAGAGCTAATTCACTCGATGCAGTATCTTCACCATCGCTACCGTGGATGAGATTGTATCCTATATCCATACCGTAATCTCCGCGGATTGTACCTGGTGCTGCTTCCCTACCATTGGTTGGACCGATAATGGAGCGTGCTACACTAATGGCATCTACACCTGACCAAGCCATGGCAACTACGGGGCCGGAGGTGATGAATGAGATCAGACCAGAATAGAAGGGCCGCTCTTTGTGAACTTCATAGTGAGTCTCTGCTAGTTCTTCTGAGGGGATTAGTCCACGTAGGCCTACCAATCGTAGGCCTTTACACTCAAATCTCCGGATAATCTCGCCTACAAGTCCTCTCTGGACACCGTCTGGCTTCACCATGACAAAGGTGGTTTGTGTGTCGGGCATGACCCGCCGACCGGATGGGTGTATTTCAACCGATACCTATTCTTCTTCAAGAATCTCATCGATGGTATCGCTCGCTCCAAATATTGAAGCAATAATTGCAGAAACCCAACTCAATTCAATCACTTGATGCCGCCCTTGACGTAGTGACGAGTCCACTTAATTCGTCTTGGGTTGCGCTTTGTTTTGAGATGATTTTTCCTGGATTTACTGTCTTTGAACCAGAGGACTGAACCGTCTCTCTTGACGAACATCATTCCTGTTCCAGGTTCAATCTCTTCTCCAGAGAAACTGCATGTGTGAGTATCAGGCATATCTTTTCACCTCAGCGGGCATTTAGCCTCTTAGCCTCACGACCAGTATCGCGTAGCATTAGAACATCGCCAAGTCGAACGGGTCCAAGCACGTTGCGAGTGATAATGCGTCCAACGTCGCGTGGATTGGGAGCATCGTTGACACGGACCTTGACCTGAGTGGCTTCACCACGCATTCCAGTTCGGCCGACAATCTCAACGACCTCAGCAGGCCATGATTCCACAGCCATTCCATCTCCTCCTTTCATGCAGCCAATGTTGTGGCCTGATCCTTGATAGCTTGGAATCGGTCAGACGCGTCCCGGCCGACTTCAAGAATTGCAATCGCCGCGGTCTTGGTGCCTGATGCCATACCTGCATATTCAGCAAGGTACTCTTGGCTGTCAACGTAGATGAACGGAATGCCCTTTTCCTTGCAAATCTGTGGGATATGTGCTAGGAGTTCGGGAGGGTTAACGTCCTCTGCCATGACTACCATCTGAGCAGTCTGACGTTCGGCGCACTTAGTGACCTCATTAGCTCCTTTCTTGACGACGCCATGTCCTTCCTTGCCAACGAGCTTTACTAGCTCAAAGACACTGTCTCGGACGTCTTGTGGTGTTTCGAATGCGATGTGCTCAGTCATTGGGTCTACCTCTTGTGCATCCGCTGCGGTGGAAGGACTCGATATAAACGCATTGGACTCATAGAGACACTCTGCTCACCAAGTCGAGCATTATTGGGCAACTATCTCAGAGGATATACGTTCAATCAATCGCTTGACTCCTCTGGATAGAGCTTCTGCTGCAGAGACATTTGCCCTAGGATTTGGCAATGAATCAGTAGAATGGACGCCATCAACGTGATTTCCAAGCCGGTGGATTGCCCCTCCTGTGAACAAACCGTGAGTACAGGCTGCATGAACTTCCTTTGCTCCCTGGCGACGAAGTGCGTCAGATGCGCGACATATTGTGCCGCCTGTGCTAATCATATCGTCTACAATTGCCACAATACGTCCTTCAACATCCAAATCCTTCGGCGTATGCTCGATGGTGTGTGCATCAATGCGCTTTTTCTCAAGATAGGAGAAAGGGACGTCAATTGCGCTCGCCACGCTTGATGCACGGTCAATTGCCCCTTTGTCTGGACTGAGTATGAAATCAGGCTGAACACGTTCTTGCAGGTGTTTAGCAATCTCAGGCATAGCGCTAACTAACTCTACCGGTACGTCCATGTTATCCATTGCTTCAGGAGCATGAATGTCAAGAACCACGATACCATCACAATGGGTAGCGAATGTGCGTGCTAAGAATTTCGCAGAGATCGCTTCTCCTGCCATAAATCGCTTATCTTGACGTGAATAGCCGTAGTATGGAATTACAAGGAAGACACCAGGTCCAACATCCGGTTCCTCAACTTCTCCTCCTTTGAGGCTAGACATTTCTCCAGAACGGACATCACGAATAGCATCGAGTAGGAAAAGGGTCTCAAGGATTGCTGAGTCAGGGAAAGTGGTCGAGACTAAAGCAACTGGTCCACTTCGAATAGGGTCAAGACAATCATCAGGAACGCGAACGTATCCTTCAGTATCTGGAAATCTTCTAGTTTCTAGATTCAGGTGTTCCCATCCTAGTTTTTTTGCGAGAGCATTCGCGAGCCCACTGTCACCCGAACCCGACGCAACGACCCCGTCCATGGGAGTCCCTGATGCCTGTCGTTCATGGGCATTCCGATGGGATGAGGGAGTGGGCGAGGCAGGATTTGAACCTGCGACCTCCCGGTTATCAGCCGGGTGCTCGAACCAAGCTAAGCTACCCGCCCTGGGGTATGGCTCACCGAATCGCCTTTCCGGTTAAAGCGTGACGGTCACTCATTCCTCGACTTCGAGGCCATTCAACCTCGCGTAAGAGGTGAGTGTAACAACTCGATCCAGAGTTGATGATAGAATTACTTCATCGAGACGCGCAGTTGTCTTACTGAACTGATCTACAGGAATCAGAATCTTTTCTGGAAGTCCCATTCTAGAACTTACTCTCGGCAACAGTTTCACAATTGCTCCCTTGAATGTCCTCTTAACCTTCTGAAGATCGACGACAGTTCCGATTTCGTTACTGTCATTATCCATCACTGCTCGACCAAGCATCTCATCAGGCGCGTAGAGCCCATCTTGGATACGGATTGTATTCCTCCATCTTCGTTGTAGTTCTCTCATCGATTTAGAAATCCGAATTGTCCCATCTGTTTGTAGGCTATGAATCAGTTCCTTTGCGAGCGGGGCACTAAATGCTGGCTTGCGCATATATTCCTGTGCCACTTCTGGCATCACGTCTAATCGTAGTGAGCGGACATGGTCGGGGCGAGGATTGAATCTTTGTCCCTTTACAGTACCAACTAGTTTGCCTCCCACGTACACTTCTCGATCGATCAATTGTTCAATTTTGTATTCGTCAGTCATTTCTTCACCTTCTTCTTGCGTTTGTGCTTCCCATCCACTTCTCGCTGGTCTGTCGTGATTCAAACGGCATATAAACGAATCGGAATTAAAAAGCGGATAATCTAATTGAAAAATACTGAAAAATCAATTGTTTCCAATTGGAAAACGTCATCATTTGCATATTTTATCAGCCCTTTATTGATTTCAATTGTTAGTTGAATATGATTCAAATATATTTGAAAATCCAATTGAAATTGTGGTAATATCGTAGACCTGTGGTGTCCCTGGTTCATGGATTGAAATGTCAGCCATTCTTTATTCTCTCATTATTGGTTGAATTAATTTCTTTTTCAATTGGAAATTGAATGATTTCGTCCTTTTTCCCCATCAATAATCTATGGATTGGTGCGGGCGATATTTGGGAACCTTGATTTGGGGCCCTATCTGAAGCATGGGCATGGGATACGACAATCCAGACATACCCGGTCCATGGTGGTCAGATCTGACTCCATTGGAGATTCTCCATAGTATTCGTCGCGCAAGTGGCGATGATGCCCCATTGACAGTTGGACTTGACGATGAACGGATACAACAGTTCTGTAATCTAGATCGGAAACTTGGGGAAGCTATCGAAGAAGCCAGACAACGATTCGATAGGATTGACAGCACTGCATCTTGGTGGATCCTTTCTGAAGAATCAGAACAGATACGGGAGGTTCAGCGTAGTTTCGTTAATTTTTATTCTCCCGCGACAATCAATCCGTATGTTGCTTTGGCAGCGCGTGGGCCATGGATTGTGACCTCCAAAGGTGCAGTTATTCACGACAATGGCGGATATGGGATGTTGGGTTTTGGCCACGGTCCTGAAAACATAATTCAAGATATGGCAGAAAATTGGGTTATGGCTAATGTCATGACTCCTTCTTGGAGCCAATATCGCTTTTCTCGGGGTCTTCAGCGTGAGTTGGGGCATACTCGACCTGGTGAAGCGTGTCCGTTCACTAGTTTCATTTGTATGAATAGTGGTTCAGAAGCAGTTACTGTTGCATTGAGAATCGCCGACGTGAACGCTCGAAACCATACTGACCCTGGTGGACGATATGAGGGACGAAAGATCGTGATGTTAGCAATAGAGGAAGCATTCCATGGCCGAACAGATCGACCGGCTCAGATATCTCATTCATGTAAAGGAAAGTACGATGATCGTTTGGCAACTTTTCGAGATCGTGACAACCTAATTCTCGTTCCAGCGAACGACATTTCGGCCTTACAAGATGTGTTTGCACGTGCAGAAGTGGAGGGTTTCTTCATTGAAGTAATGGCGATTGAACCAGTTCAAGGAGAAGGTAACCCGGGTCAATGCGTAACACGCGAGTTCTATGATGAGGCGCGCCGTTTGACTTTGGAACATGGTAGTATGTTGTTAGTTGATTCTATACAGGCAGGATTCAGGGCTCAAGGTTGCCTTTCTATTATCGATTATGAGGGATTCCAAGACGCAGAAGCACCTGACTTTGAAACATGGTCTAAGGCTTTGAATGCAGGGCAATATCCGTTATCTGTCCTAGGTATGACACCACGTTCTGCAGAGCTGTATGTTGTTGGAATTTATGGAAATACAATGACGACAAACCCTCGAGCCTTGGAGGTAGCATCAAGCGTCCTTCACCAGATGCGTTTTGGTGGAATCCGTGAAAACATCCGTGACCGGGGCAATCAACTCGTTGCTGGCCTCTTAGAAATTCAGAATGAAATGCCTGACGTTGTTCTGAAAGTTCAGGGAACTGGACTGCTTTGTTGTGCTGAGTTGAACCCAGAGACACATCAGGTAGTTGGCTTTGGCGAAGTTGAAGAGACCTGTCGGAAGATGGGGCTTGGAATTATCCACGGTGGTCAGAACGCTTTGCGATTTACTCCGCATTTCCGAATCACTGAGGAGGAAGTTAATCTCGTTATTGACCTTGTTCGTGCCGCTTTAATCCGTCATACTGAGGCTTCTTCTTGATGAGGCGATGTCTTGTCATCTCTCAAATTGAATCGAGTGGACGTCTATTCTCCAGGACAAGACGATTTACTCAATTCATGGGTTCAGAAAATAATGGTTGATGGGAATATCGAGTCAGATCCAAGGATTCGCTACTGGGTCCATATCAGAGATGTTGAGCGAGCGGAAAAGGAGTTACGTGCCCATAATGAGCATGGAGAATACACCATATGTGGCCGTAGAGCTTGGAGTCAACAAATGGTCCTCTCTGAGATTCAACTTCTTTGGAATAGGTATAATGCTTCGATTTTAGGCACCCATTCAGCGGAAACATTGGGCGATATCCCATCCCCTGCAGCATCATCAGTAGACGGTCGTGCGGAGCGTCCAGATTTGACCCCTCTTCATGAGGCACTTCTTCGATGTGGGGGTGATGGCTGGAGGCCTTTGACATCAATACGAGTAGGAATCATGGAATGTATCGCATTTGCAGAGGCGACATTTGATTGAATTCAAAATAAATCTGCACCGATAAGGGGTAGGAGAACTGATGCTTCACCTTCCACAGTTACATGTGGCGCATCGGGTCGAATCTTACCCCATGAGATAGCTTCTCTAGTACGGGCGCCTGAAAGTGAACCATCAAACTCGGGTGCAGTCGTAATCCCGACTGCCGAATCTAAACCGTCTCTATATTGATTCCACCAGATTACATGATGTTTCGAAATCCCTCCTCCAATCATGAGTGCATGTGAGCGTTCCGCAGTCCATGTTAGGTCCGAGAGAATCTGTTCATCAGCGAGGAAGTCGATCATGAAATTAGGAGATTTTTGTCGATGCATGAATAGTTGCGCCCCAATACTTCCATCTGAGAGGCCAGGGATTACGACTGGAATACGGTGTTTGGCAACTTGGTGAAGAAAGGAGGATTCATCTTCAATACGGTCACCAAACGCCCAACAGAGTTCCACAGAACCGAATCCAAGCCAGGGGTTATCGGGATTCAATGCCTTACGTTCCTCTTCAATTTCTTCAAGCCAAGGGAGGATAATGGGTTCAAGGATCTCACCATAACATTCGTTCGGTACAATGACATTTCCTAGTCGATTTAAGCCGACCTTGCCTAGGAGGACATCGTCCAAATCAAAGGAGCCGTGGTAGTAATCTCTGAATGTTCGTGCAATGTCGTGATCAAGAGTGCCGCATGTGGTGGAAATTACGTTGTATGCACGACTTCTAACTGCTTCGTGGAAAAAACCTCGTGTACCTGTTGCCATTAGGCATGCAGGGAATGAGAGCCAGTTGAGTACTTTGTTTTCATTTTCGACGGCCTTTGTCTCAGAAATTGCCTCTCGTAGAATATTCCGTGCGTGAATCAGTTTTGTTGCGGTGAATCCCCCGGCTGATTCCATCTGGCGTAGTAGTTCGGAGATGGTATCTGTGGAGCGTAAATCATAGTCTTCGACAGGCTGGTTGAAATCGTCCCGGTCGTAGGTCATGCGCTATGTGCGTTCGACCCCGCCTATCGTCTATCCGACGGAAGAGAGGGTGAATATTTCAATTGGAAAATTGACTTTCCAATTGGATAATTCTATCTCTAATCTGAGCGGCCCGTTCAAACTCTAGCCGGGCAGCTGCTGCCTTCATCTCCTTCTGGAGTCGCTCAATGAGTCGAAGTAGATCCTCATTATCACTGTCTTCGCTAATCTCTGGTGCATCTTCTCCATCTTGAGTCCAAACCGGTTGACTGATGTTGGAGAGAATGGAATCTTCATGCTCGTTCCAGATGCCAGCGCCAAGATTGAAACGCTTGACAATATCCGTTTTTCCTGCTCGCCCTCCTGTTCGCGAACCGACCATTCTCTTACCTCCACTTGCCCCTTTACCCGCTGTATTTGAGAGCAACCCTTCCACTTCTTGACCCATCACAGGGAGTGCCTTTTGAATCGTGGTAGGTGTAATTTTATTCTTCTCATTATATTCCTCCTGCCTTTTTCGCCGTTCTAAAGTCTGTTCGATGGAGGCTTGCATTGCAGGACTAACTGAATCAGCGTAGAGGATAACTCTACCATTCTCATTTCTTGCAGCCCTTCCGATAGTTTGCAAAAGACTTCTCTCGTTTCTAAGAAACCCTTCACGATCTGCATCGAAGATTGAAACGAGGCTTACCTCTGGAATATCGAGCCCCTCTCGAAGAAGATTGATTCCTACTATGACGTCAATGTGGCCAATCCGGAGTGCTTTGATTATCTCAGATCTCTCGATAGTTCCAATTTCACTGTGGAGGTAATGTGCTTTGACGCCCATACGTTGGAGATAGTCTGCGACTTCCTCTGCGAATTTTATGGTCAATACGGTGACTAATACTCGTTCATCGTTTTGTACACATTGATTGATTTCATCTAGAAGATCCTGTACTTGTCCTTCAGTTGGCCTGACCTCAATTCGGGGGTCAAGAAGCCCTGTTGGTCTTATTTCCATCCGAACAACTCCATCAATTTCACGTAATGTATCTTTCATACTCGCGGATCTCTTCTTTTTCACATCAGTATCGACCGCGCCCCCTCCACTTGGCACATGTTCAAGTCCAACAGGAATTTTCTGTCCTGTAACTTCGGCAAGATGTCGTAGTTCACGTTCCCCTGGTGTCGCAGATACATACATCATCCTAGGTATCAAATTCTGGAATTCATCAATACGCAAGGGCCTGTTGTCATAGGCTGAAGGAAGGCGAAATCCGTGTTCAATGAGGTTACGTTTCCTTGAACGATCTCCAGCATGCATGCCTCCTAACTGAGGTAATGTAACGTGACTTTCATCCATGATTACTAGGTATTGATCCGGGTCATCATGGAAAGTATTCGCACAAGCGGCCATGAAATCAAACAAGCAATATGGTCGTTCTCCAATTTCTCGCCCGTCGAAATGTCGGCTATAATTTTCAATTCCTTTACAGCTGCCAATTTCTCTAAGGCGGTCAAGGTCATAGTCCGTTCGAGTGGCAATCCGGTGTGATTCCAGTTCCATGTTTCTGTCACGGAACCATTTTTCTCGATTGTCTCTTTCTTCCTCGATATCTTCGAGAGCTTGACTGAAGGACCCCTCTGCTGTGATGTAGAATTCTTTGGGGTGAATCCAAGCCTCTTCAATTTCATCAAGTGGCTCAAAACTAATCGCTTCACAAATCTGGATTCGTTCTATGCCGTCTAATCCAAATCGGACCCTAATTGGATCATCTCTACTCGGCATCCAGATGTCTAGAATCTCTCCACGGAGGCGAATATCGCCTCGATTGAAATCGGACCCACTCACACGCCCGTAATGGAGTGTTACTAGCTCTCGCACAACATCCATTGGTTCGACAACTTGTCCGACAAAGATTCTGAGGTGGTGTTGTAGGAATGTTTCAGGGGGATTCAATCCATAGATTGTGGACACAGTTCCGACTACAATCACATCTGGCCTAGTAACCAATGATGCTACTGTGGAGAATCGTTCTTGTTCAATTCGCTCATTCATTTGCAACTCTTTGTCGATATAGAGGTCTCGACCTGGGATGTATGCCTCGGGCTGATAGTAGTCATAGTGGCTTACGAAATACTCTACTGCATTAGAGGGGAAAAGGCCGGACATTTCTTGCCAAAGTTGGCGTGCAAGTGTTTTGTTGTGGCTGAGTACAAGTGTGGGAATCTGGAGTCGTTGAATGATATGTGCCATTGCGAATGTTTTGCCGGATCCAGTCACTCCAAGAAGAATGCATCTTTCTTGTCCATTTTCCAATTGAGAAATGATTTCTTCAATTGCTTTTTCTTGGTCCCCTGAAGGCCCATAATTCGCTTCAAGATGAAATGGTATTGCATTCGCAATAGCACGCTCTCCGATGGCCTTGGATAGGTCGTAGTAATCGGCATCCATGGTAAGGCCTCAGGGGAGGAACAGGCCACCGTTGACGTGCAATATTGCACCAGTCATGTAAGACGAATCAGGTCCACAGAGGAAAGAGACCGCACCAGCAACATCATCGGGAGTTCCAAGTCGCCCCATTGGTATCCGTTCCAATCTCTCCTTTCTTTTTTCACTGTTATCCCCTGCAAGAATATCTGTGTCAATAGCACCCGGGGCAATGATGTTCACTCGTTGTCCAGAGTCTGCAAGATTGATGGCAAGACTTCGAGCCCACGCATGCAATGCCCCTTTGGATGCGGCATAGTGGGCGCCATGTGGGCTCCCGCGGATTCCTAGTTGGCTACCGATGGCTACGATAGATGCTTGTGGAGTCAAGAACTTTGAAAGTGCAGTATATACGGCGACAGCCCCTCGAAAGTTAACGTCCATAGTTTCCTGCAAATTGTCCATTGTTAGATCGCGCGCTGGGCTACGCTGATACATGCCATGATTCAGTATTAATGCATCCACACCATGCTGCATCCATGGATGGTCTGCAAGAATGAACACCTCGTCGGTGCGTCCACAATCAACTTTCACAGCTACACAATCTACACTATCTTGTCTCAGCTTTGAGATTACAGATTCAGCGGACTGTGAATCGTTGTTGTAAGTCATAAGGATGCGATATCCGTCTGCTGCTAATCGTTCTGAAATTGCAGCCCCAATGCCCCGTCCCCCACCGGTAATTACTGCTAACTTCATCCAATCACCCCAGTCCCTGCGCAGCAACTGTTCTCAGGTTGCATCAACATGATGGGGATTAGTAGTATCCATCCGGTTAGCATTGATGTACGGAATAGGATGACCTGAAAGTTTGCGAAACGTTCCCGAGCGAGTATTACTACGATGTTAGTAAGAGCCATTCCTGCAGAAGCTGCCAAGAACCAGATTTCATCCATCGGATTTGAGATTGCAAAGCAGGCGAACCAAAGAAGAGATAGTTGTACAGAGGTTCGTGTTGTTGCCTCTTCACTGAATCGTGCTGGGAAGGAATGTATGCCGTTCAATCGATCGCTTTCGATGTCCATCCGTGCGTAGTTGATATCGAATGCAGTAATCCAGAGAGCGACTCCGAAAGAGATTGGTAGGATTGTAGGTAACCACAGTAATTCAGTGATTGCTGCCCATCCATGCACATCTCCAGCGATAGCGACCCATGCACCTGCGGGAGCTAGGCCTAGGCATAGGCCGAGCCAGAGGTGACAGAGCCAAGTGAATCTCTTGGTATATGGGTAGATTACGAAAGCGAGAACAGGTAGCCACGCCATCATGAGTGCGACATAGTTCAACATCCAAGCACCAAGAAGGAGCATGAGTAGGAAGATTGCCGCTAGAGACCAGGCGGTCTGGAGATTCATCATTCCAGAAGCCAGATGTCGCTCTTCAGTCCGAGGATTTGCTGCATCTATCTCTCGATCGATGATTCGATTTAATGCCATAGCTAACCCTCGTGCTCCGATTGCAGCGATTAGAATCCAGATGAGTTCTATCCTTGCCCAACCGTATGATGAAACGGACAAATCATCCACGAATTGATTGTATGCAATGATGTATCCAATTAGCACGAAAGGCAGTGAGAATAGTGTATGCTCCACCTTGATGAAGGATAAGATTGTGCGAATATCCATCGATAATCTACCTCATTTCAGGATGTGATTCGGCCAGTTTCTTACACCAAGCCCATCTTCTGCGATGCTCCGTCGAACTCGTTCCATCATAGCAGGGTCATGTAGAGTGACGGCCGGCCATCGACGAGTAGGTACGGGTCCGTCAATTGATGGAATTGGGGTAGTGGCATCCCAAGCAACCCGTGCTTTACCGACGTCGAACCGTAGTCCTCGATCGACATCAAATCGAGCGAAAAGTTGCCATAAGAGCCGTCTTCGTGTGCCAATTTCATGGAGATCCAAATCATCATCTGTTATGAACAGCCATCGTAACATCTTAGAATTTGGCAATTGCCAAATTGAATCTATCAATTGAGAAATATGCTTTCTTTGATTGGCAGCGGCTTCTTCATCTCGTCCAATCATTCCAGTCTTTGGATCGGGCCGCCCCTCTATCTGCGTGGTGACAACAAGCATACTCGGACGTAGCAGTCGGGCATCAGCGACATGTTCTATCGCCTGAACTGAATCTAGGAATCCTTCGGGGACACCTGGAGCCTTCCCCTCTCCTCTACGCCAGCCAGGTGCTTCCTTTGTAGGCGAACCTTCGGGCCCATCTTTCCCACTGCGTGGATCAGCATCTGCAATTCCACTAGCATCAATCAAAATCTTACTCTGAACATTTTCGTACGGAGTTGCAGGATCTAATGAATCGCCAACCATGCCCTCGATGACGAGTATATCTTCTCTTGGATCCACATTGTTGTTTAGTGCGTCAAGGAGCAATTCCAGATTCTTTGTATCGTGATCAGAATCAACTGCGACAATGGTCTTCAAGAACATCATCTGGCCAGCTCCGAGGAGCCCCATAGCTGTCTTTCTAGCTTGACGTGGGTACCTTTGTTTTGATGCTACGATTGCGAGATTATGGAACCCAGTTTCCATAGGTAGATGGACCCCGACAACATCGCGATGTTGGAATCGGAGTACAGGGGTAAATTGGCTACCAACTGCCTCACCAATGTAACCATCTTCCATTGGGGGTAGACCTACGATGGTCGCCGGTAACATGGCGTTCTTTCTGTGAGTGATTGCTGTTACCTTGAGCACAGGATATTGCCCAGTCAATGAATAGAACCCGAAGTGATCTCCGAATGGACCTTCCTGTTTGGTCTCACCGGGTTCGACATAGCCCTCGATGACAATATCTGCATCGGCAGGCACCATCAGGTCCTGAGTCAGCGCTTTCGCAATGCGTAGTCGACGCCGTCCTAGGAATCCAGCGAACATGTATTCTTCCAAATTGTCAGGCAGTGGGGCGATTGCAGAGAATATGAGTTCTGGCGGACCCCCGATGCAAATCGCAACCGGCATTCGCCCATTTTCGTAAGATGCTGCGTGATCCGCACCATGTTTGTGGATTTGCCAATGTAGTCCAACTTCGATGGGGCCATGCACTTGTCCCCGGTACATCCCGAGATTATGTTCTCCACTTTCGGGGTCCTTCGTCACGACTAGTGGAAGGGTGATGTAACGCCCTCCATCCATTGGCCATGTTTTTGGAATGGGTAGTTTCGTGACATCTGCAGGCTCCATAACTATGTCCTGACATCGCCCTCTACGTACTTTCTTTGGAGGAAGGCTGAGTGCATCAAGGGCAAGTGGAACCCCCTTCCATGGTCGCTTCACATAGGCTCCTATATCGGGTTTCATCAACGAAACTAGGCGATCTCCAATCTCGGTATCTCCTGTGACTCCGAGAGCTTTTCGAGTGCGATTTTCTGTACCGAAGAGGTTCATCACCAACGGTATTTCGGCAATAGTCCCATCAGGTAGTCTTGGTTGTTCGAATACAACTGCAGGTCCATCTGTCTTGACCAGTAGGTCGGCAATACATCCAGCTTCAAGTTCAACATCCACTGGACGTTGAATGCGAACGAGTTCTCCAGACGCCTCAAGTGACTTGACGTATCGTGAGAGGTTCCGCCAAGCCATGCCCATCGGTCGGGACGGGAGCATGATAAGGTTCGTACTGAATCACGGCGACTAATTGATGACCTGAGCCCCCCTCACTCCGAATATGGCCACTCAATGTGACGTGCTGGTTGTTGGAGCTGGCCCGGGTGGCGGATCCGCTGCCCTTCATGCTGCACGTGCTGGATTGAAAGTCATGTTAATCGAGGATCATGGGGAAATTGGAACCCCCGTTCACTGTGGCGAATGTATATCGGATGTTGCGGTTGCGAATTTGAATCTCAATATCCCTGAATCTGTAATTAGCAAACGTGTTCATGGGATTCGAGTCATATTCCCTGATGGTACGAAGAAACGTCTCACGGAACATGGATACGTCCTTGAAAAGCATCTCTTCGAGCAATGGCTCGCAGATGAGGCTGTTTCTGCAGGAGCCACGCTTCATCTAGGGAATCGCTTACGATCTATGGAGCGCATGGAAATTGATGGTCGCTTCATTGGTTATCGTTGTGATGGAAAGGGTGACGTCTTCCCGATTGAAACTCGAATAGTCATCGATGCATCAGGTGTTGCTGGAGTATGTTCAAAGATGCTCAAACTCAACAATCATCCAAAGGTCATTGCAGGCATGCAGTATGAGATGCTTGAGGTCCCCACTGATGATTATCTAGATTTCTATATTTGGCCTCAGTATGCCGAGAAGGGTTACCTTTGGATGATTCCTAAGTGTGATGGGCGTGCGAACGTTGGTCTTGTTACAGAGGATCGTAAGGGTGCGGTACGAGAATTGGACCGTTTCATTGCTGATACTGAATTCAACAATCTGGAAGTTACTAATCCACCTTGGCGAACTGATGGTCGTAAGATTCGTGGTTTTGGTGGAACAATCCCAATCTCTGGTCCACATGATTCTACACATGCTGATGGATTGATGTTGGTCGGTGATGCAGCTGGTTTTACCTCTCCTCTATTCGAAGGGGGTTCTCATCTTGCGCTGAAATCTGCACAGTTTGCAGCTCTAACGGCTGCGGAAGCAATCGCTGCAGACGATGTCTCTGCAGAGGCTCTTTCTCCATATCCTGCGCGCTGGAAGGCGGAGTTTCCACCTTATCACAAAATTCTCCGTGGGAAGCAAGCCCTCTATGCTCTTAGTGACCGCGACATGTCAATTATGGGGCGTTGTTTTCCAGAGGAAATGGGCAACATGGGCCTACTAGGTAAGGCAATGGTCGGCTTTCGTCTTCTCTTCCGACGCCCCTGGCTTTACCTTAGAGGCATAATTCCTGCAATGCTCGCTTTCGGATATAGCCGGGCGAAGCACTACGGCTGGTGACCCTTCAGCCGATGCCCTATTGAGTCGTCGCAACACGTGGACAAATGGGTTCAGAGATGTGGTTGGATGTCGTCCTCATTGGCGGGGCTCTTACAGCGACTTGTTTCGCTATCCATCATGGCGTGACTAATCGTTCGCCTCATCCTAAGGAGTTCTGGATTCTCGGTATCCAATCACTGCCGTTTATGGTGCTCATTGCGGCCTTCATCGTGGATTACGATGCTCTTAGATTGGTTCGTTCCCACGGTTCGCCGAATCTACCAATCCATTACCGTGTCTCGGCTGCTTGGGCCGGACGCGCCGGCCCTCTTCTTCTATGGGTTGCTTGGCTTGCATTGGTGCGACTTTGGTGGAGTCGTAGGCCAGATGATGCTTCGATAAGAAACCGATTGGGTTCCGGAGTCGTGATGCATTCCTTGAGCATGATGATTTTGCTAATCGCCCTACTTTTGCAACCTTTCGAATTCGATCCAGATGCTACACGTCACGAACTTAATGTCTATTTGCAGACTGATTTGATGGTTATTCATCCACCGATTGTGTTTTCCTTCTATGCATTGTGTTTGTTGGTTGGCTCCATTTCTCTTGAGGGGATGATTAACGGCTCCGAACATTATTCGATACATGAGGAGCAACTTCCAGCGGCAAGAGCGGCATTTTTCGCAGGCACCGTTGGTATTGGACTAGGAGGATTGTGGGCTTACACAGTCTTGGATTGGGGAGGATATTGGGCTTGGGATCCTGTTGAAACGGCATCGTTTCTTCCGTGGCTCGCAGCTCTTCTTGTCATCCATGTTCGTATGACTCCTCGTCCTGATGGCCGGGAATCCGCTGTGGAATGGGCACCAGCTCTCGGTTTACTAACCGGAGCACTCGCTATGCATTCTACATTGGTAACTCGGGCGAATGGGGTTTGGGCATCGGTCCATGCCTTTGTCGTATCAGATACGGAGGCAGCTCTACCAGACGATGCCTATCTTCGAGTTCTAAGCCTATGGTCCGAAGGAGTCGAAGGCGTTGAGGTGCTTCTCGAATTCACAACGATGCTGATACTTCTGGGTGCTGCGACCTTGCTTCTAGCACGTAATCAGGCCAGAAGAGTCCACATTTCGGGTGCCGACACTCTACTTACTCGTCGCCCAGTCCTCGCATATGGGATTCTAATCGGACTTTCTGTAATACATATCCGATCTGCCTCTTTGTCTGTTGCAATCATTGCAATTCCTGTTCTGATTCTAATGATTCACGATAGAGTCCATACTGTCCTATGGTCCAGTGTAGGTGTAATCATCATGCTATTCTCAAGATGGTCGTGGCATCTTGAGACCGTGGAAGCAGGCCTTGGGATGCTACTATTCCTTCTTCCTTGGTTGCTTGCTCCTGATGAGGATACTCCAAATCAACGCCCGAATATTCGGCGTCTAACCCTCTTTGTTCCCCTTGCAGGCGGTGGTTCATTCCTCTTGCTGACCTGGTTACTTCTCCTTGCAGAAATAGATGGTCCCTCTCCGGAAGCTCACGAGGCATTCGGCGCCATACTTCTTGGCTTACTAGCCGCCGGTCTTCTTTCCTATTCACTTCGCCGTTCAAGTGCGAAGCAACGTTGGTATGTGCTTGGATTTGGCTTATTCCTATCAATCTCTTCTGCATGGATAGGGGGAGCCTATTTACCTCTACCAGGTAATGCCGATCAACTGATTTCAACATCAATCACCCGGGGCGAAATAGCCCGATTCCTGTTGGTTTGGCTCATCCTTGCAGCCCTTCCTGCTTTTGCAGAACTTATCATAGAAATCAAAGCGCGCTCTTCTGCATCCGTTCACCGTCCACCGACTTTACTTCGTCTCGCATCTCACATTGCACATGCAGGCATTCTACTGTTACTGATTGGCCATGTGCTCACTACTACTCTTGTTGATCGTGTTGACCCCAGTCATCAGGTGACATTGATTCGGGATGAACCTGTCCAACATGGAGATCTAATTTTCACCATGATGGATATTGAGACCTCGGTTCGAGGTGAACCGTTATTCGATAACCGATTCAATATTGGCGACGCCTTCTTTGGTATTGTCATAGATGTTGAAGATACGAAAGGAAATTCTCTCGGAGAAGTTCGTCCGGGAGTACTCCGCTTTGATGCTGAAAGTGGTGCTATTACTCCTCGTTCAGAGGTAGACCGTCTAGTGATGTGGGATGGAGATATTATCATGATTCTCGATCTTAATCAGATGTATCTAGTCATGAACGATGGAATGCTTGGAGGTCTGGATGAGGTAGATAGGGTTCGGTTAACCGTTTATGACTTGCCAGGGAGCCATTTGGTCTGGATGGGTTGGTTAATGATCATTACAGGTTCTATGATGACGTTGATTAGTAGAGACGTCACCATAAAATCCGATGAATCGGAGTAAGGCCAAATTTCCGAATCTACACGAATTCTTCTGATTTTTCAAGGGCCACTCTCATAAGGGGGAAGCAGGTCGCGCGGTCATCCCTCAAGGGAGGTAACAAATTATGGAGAGCGGTTCCATCGTCCACATCGATTACGACCTCTACAATGCAGATACGGAGGATCTCATCGAGACAACCCGTCAACACGTTGCAGAGGAAAACGACAAGGCTGAGCCTGGGCGCACTTATTCTCCACTTATCACTGTGGTCGGAGATGGACGTCTCATTGCTGGCTTTGAGGCGCACCTGCTTGAGGCTGAAGGAGATAAGGATTACAAGTTCGATATTCCGCCTGCTGAAGCTTATGGCGAGCGTGATCCGGGTGCAATTGAAGTCATGAGCCTCCAGCAGTTATCTCGGGCAGTTAGTGATCCTGAAAGCCTTCAAATCGGCGGCGTGGTTGAGATTGGTGGGCGCACCGGGATTCTCAAGTCGTTCCGTTCTGGTCGAGCGAGCATTGACTTCAATCACGCTTTGGCTGGTGTCACGTTGCGTTACGAGTACCGTATTACCAAGGTCGTATCAGACCGTGCAGAAAAGGTCACAACTCTACTTGAGACTAACACCGGCCGTGATGGCTTTGAGTGCTCCTTTGATGGTGACAATCTCACGATTACGCTTCCTGAGTTCGTTTCTTATGACCAAAATTGGGCATACACCAAATTCGGATTGATTCGAACCCTTAGGGATCACGTTGGCGTTGAGACAATCATTTTCCGTGAGGTTCACGAACCCATGAAGGTCGAGGATGAGAACGATGGCGCTAGTGACGAGGATTTCTCCTCACTATCAGTAGCCGAACTCAAGGAACGCTGCAAGGCGGCCGGTTTACCCGTTGGTGGAAAGAAAGCGGATTTGATTGAGCGTCTATCTTCTGTCGGTTCTGAAGAGGAATGATTCGATATCTTTCAGCGTAACGGTCATCATCCAGACAGGGTTCGAATTGACATGGATGCTATCCGGACAAGCGAGAGTTTGCCGGATGATCAATTGTCTTGGTGGGAGCGAGCATCCATATTTTGTCTCACTACCATAATTTTGATCACTCTGTTTGCTTTTATTTCTCCGAGTAATACTCTGCAGAGTTTCCTCGATACTTACTTTCTTGATCCAATTCGTGCTGAAAGTTCAGCTGACGGTTCTTACAATCAGATTAACACCATGGCTTACAATGTTACTTTGATACTTAGCGTGATTTGCATTGGTGCAATAATGCGATGGCTCAGAATGCCTGCAACGGAATGCACGATTCTTGCTCTTACCCCATGGGTATTCTGGGCAGCTCTTGGTGAGGTTGTTGAGGATGCATCTCTTTTTGGAGATGACTTACAAGTTTGGTTTGTCTCACCCGGTATCCATTTCCAAGGTGCTCTTTGGGTAATTGCTACCGGTTGGCTATCAGTTGTAGCTTCTCGTGCGAGTGACAATGAAAATCGTTCATGGGTTACTGGAATGTCAATTGGGATGGTTGCCTTTCAAGGTCTTCTTTTCCTAACCTCGCTCCAAGATGGAAGAATTGGCACACCTATGGAAGCGCACTTGAATCTCTGGCCTGTAGGTATTGCAGGCCTTCTTGCTACGTTATTCATCCTTGTTTCTCATCCTATAATGGAACGTTGGACGCCTGTTGAGCAAGGTCTCTTCCAAGTTGGTATAGGTGGATGTGTAGTATTGTATGGTTGCCTACATGCCTATACAGCGATGATGTCCGGACTAGAGGTTTCTGGAGATATTGGGACAATATTAGCGATTGATAATAACCCTGAGATGCACCTCGAAGTTCTCTTTTGGTCAATGGTTTTGCCGGCTTTAATCCTCTTTTTCCCAATCGCTTACCTTTCTTTACCGGCACGTGAGAAACTTCGTCGTCGAGGAATCCCAGTGCCGGGGCTTCTTCCTCCTAGCTTGTCTCTGACATCTTACGAGAATGAGAGGACACAGTATCATGCGGACATGGAATCTTTGGCAGGGTTGGCTGTACTTTCATCTCCAATTGTCTTCCTTGCAATCTATGGTCAAGTAGTCGATGGAGTGGCTACCGGAATGGGGATTGAGATCTATAATTATGGAGAGAAGCATGTACTCTCTGCCGCAGTCATCGAATTTTTTGGTTCAGCCTATGGATTCACAATCCTCAAGATTGCTCTAGGCTTCGTTGTTTGGTGGTTCTATGCTCTTCAGCGATGGGAATATCGTTATCGTCATCTGCGTATCCTCATGGCACTCGCATTGATGACAGTCGGCCTTGCACCTGGTTTGAGGGGGGCGTTCCGCATGGCCCTCGGTGTCTAATCTTCCCGCTTCATTGAAGGTCGGTCTCGCTCTGCGAGGGATTGTTCGCCATGGATGTCCTACCGACACGCGTCAATCGTTCGGATGAGGCATACGCTGCTCGGGTAGCTCATAATGAGGCATTAATTTCCGAACTCCGCGCGGCAATTGATCGCGCACATCTTGGTGGGGGGGAGAAGTACGTTGAACGTCACCGTAGTCGCGGGAAAGCATTAGCAAGGGAGCGCATTGAAGCAATATGTGACCCCGGAACTCCATTTCTTGAAACATCTCCACTTGCTGCGCATGGACTCTATGACGGTCGCGCGGTTTCTGCAGGAATCGTTACCGGAGTCGGTGTCGTTCATGGACGAGAATGTATGTTCGTTGCTAACGATGCAACTGTGAAGGGGGGGTCATACTACCCACTGACGGTGAAGAAACACATCCGAGCGCAAGAAATTGCAGAGGAGAATCATCTTCCTTGCATCTATCTTGTGGATAGTGGAGGAGCCTTCCTACCAATGCAGGATGAAGTGTTTCCAGATAAGGGACACTTTGGTCGAATATTCCGAAATCAGGCTATGATGTCTGGAAAGGGAATTCCTCAGATTGCCGCTGTATGTGGTTCATGCACCGCTGGAGGTGCTTATGTTCCTGCGATGTCAGATGAATCGATTATTGTCAAGGGCAATGGGACGATATTCCTCGCAGGCCCACCGTTAGTGAAGGCAGCGACCGGAGAGGAGGTTTCTGCCGAAGATCTTGGAGGCGCAGATGTGCATACGCGTCTTTCAGGGGTTGCTGATCATTTCGCTGAGGATGAACCTGAAGCTCTACGTATGGTTAGAAACATCGTTGAGAATCTCAATCCTGGGCCGAAGACGCGACTTGATGTGCATGAACCGGAACCACCGCGCAATGACCCTGAGGAATTACTTGGCATTATTCCTGAGGATAACCGGTCACCGTATGATGTACGTGAGGTTATCTCACGTATCGTAGATGGTTCACGTTTCCATGAGTTCAAACCTAGATATGGAGCAAGCCTAGTATGCGGTTTTGCTCGCATCCATGGATACCCTGTGGGAATTGTTGCCAACAATGGCATTCTGTTTTCAGAATCATCCCTTAAGGGCGCCCATTTCGTCGAACTTTGTGGTCAGCGTGGAGTCCCCCTAGTTTTCCTTCAGAATATCACGGGTTTCATGGTTGGTAGAGAGTATGAAGCAGGTGGAATCGCCAAGGATGGAGCTAAACTCGTTACAGCGGTTTCTTGTGTCCCAGTTCCAAAGTTTACAGTCATCATCGGAGGCTCTCATGGTGCAGGTAATTATGGCATGTGTGGAAGGGCGTATGACCCCCGTTTCCTGTTTATGTGGCCTAATGCACGTATTTCTGTGATGGGAGGGCCTCAGGCGGCACAGGTACTGAGTACGGTGAAGCAAGATCAGAGGTCAAGAGAGGGCTTAGATCCTATGACTGAGGCAGAGGTTGATGCTTTCGAAGCACCAGTCCTTGAGAAATATGAGACGGAAGGTAGCCCTTACTACTCCACAGCACGTCTTTGGGATGATGGAATCATTGATCCGAGAGATACTCGCGATGTCCTTGGGCTTGCGATTAGTGCGAGCCTTAACGCGCCCTTGCCTGATACGGATTTCGGGATTTTCAGGATGTGATTTTGAATGACAATGATGACTGATAATCTTCCAGATACAGAACTCTGCAGCCTCGAAATTGAAGGCCCTGTGGCCCGTCTTACTTTGATGCGTCCAGATGTGTTCAATGCTATGAATATCCAGATGATTTCTGAGATTATTTCTTTGCTTGATTGGACAGAGAAACGTTCAGTTGCTCGGATGGGCAATCTATCCGATGATTCTGGCAATTCTTACATCCGTGTGTTAGTATTCTCAGGAAAAGGTCGACATTTCTGTGCTGGTGCTGATATCAATATGATGCGAGATGCAGGAGCCAAGAGTCCTGCAGAGAATCGGATTGACTCAGAACGCCTTGACAGGCTGTTCAATACGTTGTGGGCTCATCCATGCTTTACAATTGGTATCGTACAAGGTGTGGCTCTTGGTGGAGGTGCAGGCCTAGTTGCCTGTCTTGACCATGTCATAGTCGAACCTCGCACTCGGATTGCCCTGTCTGAGGGAAAACTTGGGATTCTTCCTGCAGTGATTGGGCCTTACGTCTATCGAAGGGTAGGGTCATCCCAGTTCCGTCGACTGGCCATGCTTGCAGGCCGTATTGATGCTGAGGAGGCGTTACGTATTGGCATGGTTGATCAGGCCGAGGAGAGCCCGGAAGCAGCACATGAAGCGGCCTCAGGAGTCATTGATGAGGTTCTTACCACGGGTCCGATGGCTGTGGCAGAAGCGAAGCGCCTGACATTGATTTTTGACCGTTGGGAGAGTACAGATGAAGATCTTCGACTTTGGACATTGGATAAGACAAGCGAGATGCGAGGCTCCAATGAGGGTCAGGAAGGCCTTTCTTCGTTCTTGGAAAAACGCCCTGCGAATTGGAAGCCCGAATCGGAGTGAACCCAATGTCACAACTGGATTGGATGAAGGATGCCCCCCATCCTATCCGAAGTGTCCTCGTTGCGAATCGAGGTGAGATTGCTTGTCGAGTGCTACGTGCATGTAACGAGATGGGTTTGGAAAGTATTGCGATTCGATCCGATGCGGATTATGGTGCGTTGCATACTGAGATTGCAGATAGTGTAGTGCATCTGGAAGGCAAAACCCTAGCGGATACTTACCTCAATATTGAGTCCATTATTGCTGCAGCTCGTTCCAGTGGAGCAGATGCTATTCATCCAGGTTATGGTTTCCTATCTGAACGTGCGGCCTTTGCTCGTGCCGTGCAAGAGGCTGGAATCATCTGGATTGGACCGCCAGCTGAAGCCATTGAATCGATGGGAGATAAGGTGACAGCACGCCGACGAATGATGGACGCAGGGGTTCCAGTAATTCCTGGCCAAGAGATTGTTGATTCAGATAATGAGGACCAGCTTATCGATGCACTTGTGGCAGCAGCTACGGAGGTTGGTTACCCTCTACTTCTGAAGGCGAGTGCTGGAGGAGGGGGAAAGGGCATGCGTGCTGTTCATGAACCCAAAAACCTCCAGCAGGAGTTTCTCGCTGCTCGAAGAGAGGCACAGGCAGCTTTTGGTGACGGGACAGTGTACATCGAACGTCTATTGGATGGTTCACGCCATATTGAGGTCCAAGTTCTTGCTGATTTACACGGCTCCACAGTCCATCTTTTTGAAAGGGAATGTTCGATTCAGAGGCGTCATCAGAAGGTGGTCGAGGAAGCCCCGTCCCCTGTTCTAGATGCATCTACACGATTAGCGATGGGTAATGCCGCTGTTGCGGCCGCTGCTGCCGTTGATTATGCGGGTGCGGGAACCGTAGAGTTCCTTCTTGCTTCAGATGGCTCGTTCTATTTTCTTGAAATGAACACCCGTCTTCAAGTTGAACATCCTGTCACGGAATGTATTACTGGAGTTGACTTAGTTGAACAGCAGATCCGTGTTGCAGCTGGGCTTCTTCTTCCGTTTAACCAAGAAGATCTCACTATTCGTGGTCATGCGATTGAAGTCCGAATCTATGCCGAGGATCCCTCTCAAGGATTTCTTCCTGCAACTGGCCCTCTAGCGGTGTTTAGGCCGCCGGAGGGGCCGGGCATTCGTCTAGATACAGGAGTTAGAGAGGGTGACGAGGCTCGTATCGATTTCGATCCAATGCTTGCAAAACTTATCGTTCATGGTTCAGATCGCGATCATGCAATCCGTCGTATGGCGAGTGCTTTGTCTGAATTTGTTGTTCTCGGTGCGACCACGAATATCGGTTTTCTTTCTGATGTTATATCTCATCCAGCATATCGTGCGGGAGAAACTGATACTGGTTTCATACAGCGCCATTATCCAGAGGATTGGAATGCTCCCATGCCATCTGATGCACTCTTATTGATAGCTGCTGCAGCTGAGCATTTAGGCATCCATCGTAGAAGTATAGGGGCAACGGTAGTGGAAGATTTAGGACGAACGACACCAAACGATCCGTTCCACCGCCTTAATCGGAGGTACCCTTGAGGTGGTAGCCATGGTTGATTTGAAGATGCAAGATGGCCGAATCGTTTCGGTTAGTGTCGGTGGTGACCCTGTCTCAATTGTCAAGATAATTGAGGACGGAGAGCAACTGAATTTGGTGGCAGGCACTGTACGGGTTGACTCTAGAGCATCTCGTCTTGTAATCGATAGAAATGGTGTTGAATCCATTGTTCATTGTGCTCGTGTGGGCGATCGTTGGTGGATCCATCTCGATGGACATGTCCACGTAGTCGATGTTATCGAGCCAGGAGCAGTGAATGCTTCAGATGCGGAGGGTGCATTCACTGCACCTATGCCTGGAAAGGTTCTCGAAGTCCTTGTTCCCGAGGGTGCTAAGGTAAGGGAGGGGCAGGATTTGATGGTGCTTGAGGCGATGAAGATGGAGCACAGGATTGCTGCAGATAGAGACGGAACAGTCACTTCGATACATTTCAAGACAGGCGACCAAGTTGATGCAGGATCAGTACTTCTTGATCTTGTAGGGGATGAATAATTCAATTGAAAATCATTCAAAATAAAATCAATTTTCCAATTGAAAATTGAAATTACCAATTGGATTTTTCGATATGACTCATTCCGCCCATGTATGAACGTAATACCTCAGGGATTCTTACGCGCCCATTTTCTTCTTGACATTGTTCCATGATTGCGACAAGGGCCCGACTAGTTGCTACGGCGGTGGAATTGAGGGTATGAACCGAAGTGTTCCCATCTGCAGTCCGATATCTCATCTTGAGTCGGTTGGCTTGATAATCGGTGCAGTTGGAGCAGGAGACGACTTCCTTGTATGCGTCTGCACCAGGAAGCCATGCTTCAAGATCATACTTTTTTGCTGCTACTGTGCCCATGTCTCCAGTACAAATGTCAACCACACGGTAGTGGAGATTCAATCCATCCCATAGGTCGATGCAGTTTTGGAGCAACTCTTCATGGTGTTCCCATGAATCCTCTGGACGACAAATGACAATCTGCTCAACCTTAGTGAATTGATGAACACGCCAGATGCCTTTGTCAGATAGTCCGTGGGCCCCTACCTCTCTACGGAAGCAGGGACTCACACCGGCCATCTTAATCGGGAGTAGAGCCGGCTCAATGATTTCATCCATAAACATCGCCGTGAGAGGATGTTCACTTGTGGCAATGGCGTAGAATCCATCAGGTTGGATTCCATACATCACAGTCTCAAAGTCGGATAGGTCAGTTACCCCTTCGTAGGCTTCTCGATTCATCATTACAGGAGGTTGGACGAGTGTGAATCCTCGCTTTACAAGGAACTCGATAGTGTGGTGCTGTAGCGCCATCTCAAGTCGGGCAAGATCGCCTTTCAGATAGTAGAATCTGGATCCCGCGATTTTCGCAGCTCGGCCTAAATCTACCCAAGCATTTTGTTCGATGAGATCATTGTGTACTTTTGGCTTGAATGCGAACGTCGGCCTTTCACCGTGCAGGGAGCGTTCTATGTTTTTGGTATCATCATCACCCATTGGTACGGAATCATGCAATATATTCGGGATTCTCATTCGTACTCGATCTCGTTTGTTTTCGGTTTCATCGGCTTCATTTCCGAGGCGTTCAATCTCAGCACCAATGTCAGCGACTTCGGAAAGAATCCGATCAGCTTCTTCTTTGTCGCCGGATTTTTTCGCTGCTGCGATACCTCGGGCCGCTTCATTGCGTTTTTTTCGAAGTTGATCCGCTTGGTATCTCAAATCCTTCCAGCGATTGTCTAAATCGATTACTTGATCGATCATATCGTGAGGTAGCCCTCTCCGATCATGATCTGCCCGAATCACCTCCGGGTTATCTCGAAAGAGGCGCATCTCAAGCATAGTAACATATCGAGGAGGGGGCTCTTTGCTTCAACGGTTTCTCTCATTAGAAGAGAGTGATGTTGAATGCAAGGGCGCTTGGGCCGATGAACAATAGCGCAGAGATCAGATAACCAAGGATTGAACCACCATTCAACAATGGGAGCCCTGCTTGTGGTTTCCCACGAGCAACTCGAGTCATGAGTACCATATATCCGCATAAACCTCCAATCAGAGTCCCAAATGCCACCATGGTTGGCCCAGACCAAATTCCAAATCCATTGCCTCCACTCAGGAATGTCATTGATGAAATTACTAGGATTCCAGGGAATATGACGTCACCAAGTCCCATGAACATAGCATCAGCACTTTTCTTTTTTCGAGCAGGCTTGTGTAGAGGCTCAATTGGTGCTTTTTCAACGGACTTAGATGGTAATTCAAATTGGACATCCTCTCCACGATCTGTCATCACTTGTTCACCCTCTTCGAGGAAGGAATAATCCTTGTCTTTTGGAGCGACGAGAAGGATGGGTAGTTTGAGATCAATCATTGTGTCTGCCAATGTCAGCATGTGTTTGCTACCATTAACTGCCCAATGGTCGTAAATCGCCATACCAATCATGAAGATGATAACAAGCCATGGAACAAAAGATACCCCCAGCATCACACTTACACCGGCGCCTACGAGAATTCCTGTAGTATTGACCACATACCATTCAGGTCTAATGATGAGGGCAATCATCAAGATTATCGAAATTACAATTCCGATAATATCTGCATACTGAACATTTGCACCTACAATAGTAAACGGAGAACCTTCAGGAATAACATAGTCAGCTCTAATCCAAGGTGAGGATAGGTTGAGTATTTCCGTATCCACTAACAGGATTCCGTCCTTGTACACCTCGTGATTCGAAGTATTTCGATGGATTAGTGCCATCGTCACGCGTTCTTCACCTTCAATGATAGTATTCCTGGACCGATCAACCATTCTATCACCCATGAAGATCTGTAGGTCCGTTCCATCAACAACCCAGAGATCGTTTGAACCACCATCACAGCAGTCGGCTAGCATAAGTCCACGAATAGGCCCCTCGAATGCTTCGTCAAAATCGATATTTGTGTTATCGATTACGCTACCATTCGAATGTACAAGAAATGTATCCACAGTACCGTCAGGGTGGCCCAAGAACAAGCTTTGTGACTTTGCAGTATCGTTAATCGCTTCTCCAGGAGTATTTCCGTAGGCGATTGCTGAGAATATGTCCGCCCCACCTAACGTCATATTCCATGTTGTGGGTATTTCCTTTGGTTCGAATCCGCCATCACTCGGTTCAGAGGGGATTTCAATGACGCCAGTCCATTTATCGCACACAATTAGAAGATGCGATGGACCAACGTGTTCAATTCGTAGGATTGCATTTGGATTGAATCCATCAGGCATTACCCACATCCAGTTTAGATCAAGTGGTGTATCGATATCCTCTATGGGCTTGAATGGGTCAATCTTGAGAATACGCTGACGAACAATATGCCATGCTTCTCCATCAGCATTGACAAAGCCCACACTACAGTCGTCTGCATACGTTTCTAGTATATTGCCAGTACCTGAATCGATTCTATTCCATGAAGTGTCATCACAAATCACAAAGGAACCATGACTCTCAACAATTGTTGGCTCACGTGCTGTTGCAGGCTCCCCTGTTTGATTTTCGATATCGAAACTCCATTGAATGGATCCACCAGCGAAGGCTTCCAATCCTCCATCTACGTTTTCGATAGACATAATCGCAGTATCATTAGTTAGAATCAAATCATTAGTTGTAGATAGCCCAGAAATTATTGTGGCATCTGAACCAGCTGTAGTCGAGTCCATTGTTGGATCATCGATTGGCATTACGAGGTAAGCCATTGGTACTACGGAGAAGGTTAGAGCAAGCCAGAGTACGAATAAGATACCAACTTGGATGAACTTCTGCAAATTTTTCTTTGCTAACCAAATAATTGCTGCAGTAAAAACTAGGATCAAAACTCCTTCCATTATGACATACCCAAGTTTAGTGGAACCTGCAGTGCCAAACGCACGTAGTTCGTCGTGGTTGTAGAAGGGTTGGATTAACGTGGCAAGTCCGATGGTGGTAACGAACATTGCAGCCATGCCAATCATCGATGCCCACTGCCCTTTCATAGCCTCAGAGAGGGGGGGCTCCTTGGGCGCCATGTTGTAGGGAAGTTGAAATCGCATTTCAGTATATGTCCCTTCCAATGGACGAACATGCCCCTAATTCGGCTGCGGCAGAGATGCCGATTAGGGAGTGGTTAGAGGACCGTCGTCGTATCGGAATGAAACCCGGCCTTGAGTCCACGATGACTATGCTTGCCCGTCTTGATATGCCACACATGCATTTCCCTTGTGTACACATTGCTGGTTCCAATGGAAAAGGGACTACGGCCGCTCATCTTGCTAATTCCTTGACCTTAGCTGGGAATATGGTGGGATTGTTCACATCACCTCATCTCTGTCATGTTGAGGAGAGGATTCGAATCGATGGCAAACTAATCGATTCTAAGCAGTTGGATAGGGCTCTTCATGCCATTCGAACTCTTGCTGCGAAAGCTCCGACTATCGAATTATCATATTTCGAGACATTATTTCTTGCTTCGATGATTGTGTTCCGTGCTGTAGGCGTAGATCGTGCAGTGATTGAAACCGGTTTGGGTGGACGCCTTGATGCAACGCGTGCATGTATTGCGGATCTTACTATTCTGACCGAAATATCCCGTGAACATCGTTCTATTCTTGGAAATTCCTTGAAGGAGATTGCCAGAGAAAAGGCAGCGATTGCTAGACCTGGATCAAAGATGCTTGCAAGGTGGCCATATGATCGAGGCGTCCGAAAAGAAATCGAGAAGGCATGTGAAAACTCCAGAGGTTACTGGTTTAGAGGTGATAGAATGGGCCTTTATTCGTTTGAAGATTCAGATGAAGCAGTTCGTCAATTAAGTGACGGAGACGGTATTCTAATTCCACGAGGTTTCTTTGATGGACATATGCCTATGCTATACGACAATGCTATACTTGCTCAATGCGCAGCCCTTCTTTTGGGTGAAACACCTCCATTGGCTTCAACAGTGGTAGAGTGTACGATGTGGCCTGGAAGGATGCAAGAGTTTGACGGCCCTCATGATATTGGATTCTTACTTGATTGCGCTCATAATCCGAGTGGGTTGACTCGATTAACCCAGGAATTGATTATTCGTCGAGAAAGAGAGGAATCAGCCGGTCGATATTTCTGTCCAGATGCTATTATTTTCGGAGCTACTCAGCAAGATGATATTGATGCATTTTTACATCCGTTGGTCGAACTCATGGTTGCAATGGATGACCCAATGCTCGTCCTTACTCAGCCCACCAGTGGGCGGACTCCTCCAATTTCCGCTGATAATTTATTGGAGCGTGTCAGAGAACATCATCCTGGTGCCCGGGTGCAGGTGCGACCCAATGTAAGGGTGGCTCTTGATGTAGCGATAGAGGAAGCAAAATCAGGTGCCTCCAATAATGTTCTTGACGGTGTGACAGGAACCATTTGGTCATTCGGTAGCTTGTACCTAATCGGCGATCTTCTTCGTCTCCTTGGCAAGGATAGTTTCGATGACCTCCAAAGTATGGTTTCATCTCCCTCGCTCGATGAATGATTAACAAAGCAACCATAGGTGACAGCCGCTCCCAGTGGTTCAGTGGTATCGTGAGTAACAAGTGGGATCAGCGTTTTCTCCATCTAGCAAGCCACATTTCTGACTGGAGTAAAGATCCGTCAACTAAGGTTGGTTGTGTTGTCGTGGGCTCCGATCGTGAGATTCGTTCTACTGGATTCAATGGATTTCCAAGGGGTATCAAAGATAGTTCAGAGAGGCTCGAAGATCGGGATCAGAAGTATCCCCTAATTTGTCATGCTGAGGAGAATGCAATTATGCATGCAGCACGTGTTGGGGTTTCGCTAAAGGGATGTGTTGCATATGTCACTTGGCCCCCATGTACGCGTTGTGCCCGTTCATTGATTCAAGCCGGAGTGGTGGAGGTTGTTTTTCCAGAGGATATCGATGTACCAGAGCGATGGGTTGCCGACTTTGACATGTCCATGTCGATGATGAAAGAAGCAGGACTTGAGGTTCGTTCGGTTTCTTCAGAAACTTCCGAGTGATTCGATTAGTACATCGATTGCTTTGTTGAGTTCATCCATTCCTGTATCATTCACAATAAGCACATCTGCGAGGTCAGCAGTAGCATCCAATGCTTGACCAGCGGAGTTCTCAGCAACAGCTTCAGCTTTCTCTTGTGCGATGAAGCCCGCGTAATCAGTGGGGTCTCCTATACGCCCCCGGGCTTGCATACGATTCCAACGCAAATCCGCAGGTGCGACGACTTCGATTAATCGAAAATTATCGCGTGCCCTAAGGGCGTTGACTTCGTCAGGAGTACGAATTGAATCAATCACAGTAGGTACCAATGGATCGATTTGGTTCAGGAGACGTTCTGCAAGAACACCAGGTCCGCCTTCAGAACGGAGTGTTCGTCCGCCTTGGGTCAAGTTTTCTCGATTTATTTCCTGTCCAGTATCGCGTAACCAAGATCTGATGGCATCAGAGCAAGAACAACCAGTCCAACCACGTTCTACCAAAATTTCGACAATCGTAGTCTTCCCAGCCGCGTTACGTCCAGTGATCCCTAGGAACATATCACGCCCTCCATCACCGCCTCGATTATGCTTCCGTCAGGACCAGTACCGGCTGGTTCGAGCATAATTGATTTCAGCGTCATGAATAGATCGTAGAAGTGACAAACGATTACCCGGTTCAACTTTTGAAAGGATACGAATCGCGGTTTGTTCGCCGACACCACGAGCGACGAGGCAAAGCACAGCATCCAATCCCCGATCAGCAACAATCTCTGCATTTTTCATCATCCGTTGTCGAGTCTTAATCTCCTCATCGGCAACCCAGTCTCGAAGACGTGATTCTAATGATTCAACTGCAGTCGCTCTCAATCGTCCACCACAGACACATGCATCGCTTCTTTCAGGATATCTTGCCACTCGTCGTCGGGTAATATCTCCACAGTTCAAGCAAATCTGGACGATACGCTCGTTGAGCAGGCGTTCTTCTACTTGTTCACGGATTTCTTTGTCACTATAGGTTGGAAGTAGTAGGTCGCGTTCAGCTCGCTCAGACCGACCAAGAGTCCCAGAAGCGGTCATATTCAGTCCAATATGCCCATCTTGAAGGGCTTGTAGAACATCTTGAGTTCCATCTAGGTCTAATCGCTCATGGAATAGTTTGTCTAAGGCTTCGTTAACTAGAGGGCCGTTTTGGTAGCGTTTGATGATACCTTGAACGTTGACAGAACGAGGGTCAATACCTCGTTGAATGACGCCCATGATTTTAGCAATCTCGACAACACGGGATCTTAGAGCTCTGGAATTTGGTGTAGTCATACGAAGAATACTTTCCACGGCATCGGGCCGAGTTTCAAGGAGTATTCTTTCCAGATGGGGTATCGTCAATCCTGGAATTTTGAGGTGTATTCGATATGGATCAACGATTGTAATTCCAATCTTCCCATCAATCATCGATGCCATTGCCTGCATAAGGTCGGATAGTGTCTGATTGATACGCGTTCCTTGACAGGTATTCAATACGATCGCCTCTCTTCTTTGTTCGATAGTCCAGAGCCCTGCATGTGGGATAATTCCAGTGGAATCAAGATGATCTATGACAGAGGTTACGAATCGATTCTTTGCTTCATCACTCCACCGGTAATCTTTGAGATTGGTATCTATGTGTCCACCAATGAGATGTGGAACTTCTCCAGTGGTTGGCATATCATAGCCTCCTATTTCGTGGGCTACCATAAGCCTCAATCGGCCAACTTCTCTCGCCACCTTGGCAGGTACAGGAGGTAGTTCACCGAACCATACAGGTGCTTCACCCCGTAGTGCTGCTGGAGCAACTGTAAGTTCTGACGCCTCTGGATCAGCATCAATGATTATCCAAGTTCGTCCTGCCATTACAAACATGGTAGGCCCGTCTTCTTCGTCGCGAATACCCATGACAAAGGCTTCATCGAGAGATCCGATGGCTGCTCTTGTCACTGCATCTCTGACAAGGTAGCGCTCGGAATCGGGAATCATCGACACCCCTCTGTTTCGAACATCCGCAGTTTTGGCCCCTGGGCCAAACCAACCATGTTCTTTCAGCTCTTTTGGAACTGCTTTACGCATTGCTCGTCTGACACGTTCATGGTTCTCCTGGTCTCCTTCTTCCAATGATTCTAGACGAGGACGTTCTTCGGGAACGTTCTTCAATCCTGCCGAAATCAACCTCCATAGTGTCGGAGGCCATCTAAATGGGTCACTATTTTCGATATCCTCTACGAGTCGTATCATTCGCCTATCGTCGAGTAATCTCAGGAGTTCCATCGTATCATGATGTGTCCATCCATCGAAGAGATGACATTTCTCAAGGAGCAGTGTTGCTTGGTCACATCTGACCCAACCTTCCTGCAGCGTCAAGAGTACCAGTTGATTGGTTGCAACATTACGAGGATGCTCACGCCATCCTATCGGTTCGATATCACCAACAACTGCTCTTCGTCCTATGACAACGCCTTCAGCAATATCATCTGCCTTCCATGCAATCAAATCGCCACGACCAATCCCACCAAGAACGTGTTCTGCTCTTCCTACACGCTGTAGCATACGGTCCACAGCGCGTGGACTTTCAATCTGATGAACACGTTTGATACTGCCTACATCGATTCCGAGTTCCATACTACTTGTACAGATTAGCGCATCTATCTCGCCCTGTTGGAGACGTTTTTCCATCTCGGTCCTAGTTTCTCGTGCGAGGCTACCGTGATGCACTCCAATTTCGAGTTCAGGGGCTACATTACGCATCCGGAGGGCAACCGTCTCTGCAGCGTTCCTACTATTGACAAAAATCAGAGATGGGCGATCCTCCTGTACTAGTTGAGCCACATGGCGGAATGATGCAACAGCTTCTGCACTCGTCCCCCAATCTTTCGAAAGAATCCGATCATCGGAATTTGGTTCAGGTGCATGCACTCTGATGTCAGTTTCACGAGGCGCATACCCATGAATTACGGTAGCCTTCTCGGATAGCCATCGAGCAATTTCCTTTGGATTACCGACGGTGGCGGATAATCCAATTCGTTGCAATCGATTTCCAGATAGTGCATCAAGGCGTTCTAGACCAAGGAGTAGTTGTGATCCTCGTTCTGATGCTGCAAGATCGTGAACCTCATCGATAATTACTGTTTGAACCGATCTCAAGTGTTCCCGTAATCTGGACCCGAGGAACATAATCTGCAGTGTCTCAGGCGTTGTAATCCAGAGATGAGGTGGTTTCCTTGATTGCTTTTGTCTTTCGTTTTGTGGAGTATCGCCATGTCGAAGACCGACTGTGAGTCCTACAGGTTTACAGATTTCAGGGAGGCGCCTCTCAACATCCCGATTCAACGCACGCAGCGGCGTGATGTAGAGGATAGAACTTAACGGGCTCTCATGATTGAGAGTGTTGGATAATACAGGGAGGATGGCTGCTTCTGTTTTTCCAGAACCAGTAGGTGCTACGAGAAGAGCATCTTGGCCGTTTAGTAAAGCATCCATCGCAGCGGTTTGAATTGGTGTAGGAATCCATTCTCGTTCCGTGACGATTCTCTGTACATCTGGATGAAGAGATTCCCACCCTGATGTAGACATATGCAGCCCCTTTTGGAGTCGATTCTCCATGACTCAAGAACCCATTGAATGGATTATTCCCAGCCGTCGTCGTCTTCGTCCTCATCATCCACGTAATCGTCGTAATCCTCGTCTTCATACTCTTCTTCGTTGAAGAGCATGTCCGTCAAATCCTCATCGTACCCAGAGTTATTCATTTGGCGAACCGATACGAATGTGACAACCGGTACCACAATTAGAGCAATTACTACGAGAATCAGGGTTAGAGGGTTTTGACGTGCCTGCTCTATCCATCCCATGCCCCAACCATAGGCGACATCGATACCAACGGACATGGTATTGTCCTCCTCGTCAATTTCGATAATTTCGTTATCAGAATCAACAACCACACGGACTCGGTCTACATTTTCCTCTGCCTTCCAAGTGGTGATGATTGTGATTGTAGTATCCGAATTTAGACTATCAATCACTTCTTCGTAGAATGGTTCCGTCTGGTCACCTGAATAGAATCCAACGGTGAATGAGCGATTTAAGTCACCACCAAGATTGGTGACGTAAGCTTGTATGTCCACTTCCTTACCCACACTGACACGATTTTCTTCCGCATCAATACTGAGGATACGAAGTTCGGGACTTAGATCAGCACCAAGGGTTACCCAAGCGAGGTCAAAGTCCCCATCGAGGTTTTCCGGTTCACGGACAGGATCACTTTCTGTGTTACTTGTTTGGGGGAATGTGTTACCGGCAGCATCTTGCCCAGTTACATGGAAACCAACGATGTAACCAGATCGAGGGGTTACGAGTCCGTCGCTTGTTAGATCAACAGTCCCAGTCCAGAGGATTAGATCATCTTGTAATTCCATGGATAGAATCGAATATCCTGCAGCGATGGTCCTTGTTCCATCTCGCATAATCCAATGTACCTGCTGAGGAGCCATGGCCAATTCAGAGCAACGCTGATCAGATAGGTCATTGACGCACTCTTCGGTTCCAATAAATGCTACATCTACTGCGGTCAAGTCAGAGTCTGGCCCTATGTCAATGATATCAATGGGACTCATTCGATGGATAATCCTCGGGGGTGTGTGATCGACAGAGAGTTGCAGTGTTGTAGCCACTGAGTCCCGCGTCATGTCTTCGCCCCGACCAGGGATGCCTGCAATGCTGGAAAGGAAGGTACGGGTATCTGCTGAAGCCAATGTCGGCGCAGCATTTAGTGGAACTTCCACCATATATTCTCCATTCTCAGTGAGTGAACCATCCGACCACATCTGGACACCATCGAAAACCTCGACTGAGATGCCGAGGTTGTTTGGTGGAGCTGTCGAGGACCCTTCATAGACGACGCGCCCAGTCCATTGGATACGATCATCTGCGCGAATTGCTGTTGAGGTATCGATTGGCCCAGTCCTCGGTTCCATCACATCATGGACTCCATAGGAGGATGCTTCGAGAACTAAATCATTCTCAACATGGAACGTTTGGTCCACAAACTCGACAGTGCGCATCGCTGCTCCTAGTTGCTTGTACTCAAACGCTAAGTCACTGACATCTTCATCAGGCCAATCCCATGTCATTTGGAATTCAAAGTCAACGAGAACCCATGGTAAGCCAGTATCATTGCTGATTACTGTTGCTTTACTAGATTCAAGGAGGTCAATGTAGGGTGAATTTGTCCAGAATGAATCGTTTCTTCCCGAGTAAGAAACAACTTGCTTGTCACGAATTGGATCTGGACCTTCAAAGTCGAAGATGAGATTCATTTCCTCGAAATCAATCAGTCCGTTAGCATCCACTAGACCTACACTGATGGTCTGATCTGTGCCTGAGAAGATTGCTCCCCCGTCAGTATGTCCAGCCCAATGCAATCCCGTGAATACCGACTCCATGTCCTTGCGAGTTCGATAAGTGGCAAGATCCGATGCAAACCCTGGTCCCTCTGATGAATCCAGAGGATTTCCGGCGGGATCGTTGCCTGTTACGTAGTATGATACCGAAGCGAGATTCGGGTTTCGACTATCATCAATTGTTGTCTGGAAACGCTTGTTTGGAGCACTTGATTCGTTTACGATAGTCCGATTCATGTATTCGTCCATATCAGCAATCCCATTCCGATTTAGGTCGTGATCTGCTTCGACCCAGTAGTGAAGTGTGAGTTCGGTGGGGTCACCCACGCCATCATCAACATCAACGATGATTGTTTGATCGAAGCGGGCCGCGACATAATCCTCCTCCGCAGGGTAGTGGTAAACGATGGAGGGGGAGGTCGCATCGATGTAGAATGTGCGTCGTGAATCATCTGTGGGAGGCATTACATGCGTCAAATCACGTTCATTGTATGTTTGAATCTCATATGTTATGCCATTCGGCATATCAATATCGGGAACTGTGAGGCTGATGAAGAAGGACCCATCTGGGTTGTTTTGGTCTTTCCAAGAGGTCTGAACGAAGTCCCCTTGTGGGCCTTTCTGGGCCACCTGTACATCGAATACTGAGTTTAGAGGAGCATCTTCGCTATCGGCAAACCACATGGCTCCTTGGAAGAAGATGGTTTCACCTGCGGAAATCCAAGCACCATCACTTAGGTTCTGACTTGTGACTGGACCTTCTGTATCACGTACTCCCAACCATCCCAGTCCATAGGATTGGTTGACCCTAATTCCAGTATTTTGTGTTTCAGCTAGGACGGAGGGGGTCAGGTTCTGGTCATCAGTGCAGGATACTCTGAATCCAACATTTTCTTGCTCAGGGAACTCACTAGTAACTCTAAATCTCCAGTGAATTTCGAATATTCCGTTAGAACTAGTGGTATAGGTCCCGCCTTCTTGTCCTGGTTGAATCGGAATAATCCAATCAGCAGGGTCGTCATCAAGCACACTACCGGTTTGTGACCATGATAGAGACGGAGCATCCGAACTTGGGTAAGCTACGAAATCGAGGGTAGCGGAAGCGATATCGGTTGCACCTTCACCTATTACATGACGTGTAACAATCTCGTAGACATCGGTTCTTTCATGGAGAATAATCCCTTCTTGCCAGACAATGTCTAGATTCACAGTCTGCATTGTGTAGGTCATTGTGAAGGAATTGATTCGAACCATGCCAGGTGCAGTCGAGGAAATGCTGATTGGAATTGTAACAGATCCACTTCCTGTTCCTGGAATCTCGTTATTGATAGCACTCAGTAGGTTCCCACCAGTTGCCGTAGTAGTTCCTAGCAAGGTGTTCTGATATGTCCATTCATCACTTCCGTCGTTTCCTATATCGATCTTGACATTGCTTGGTGCTTGAGTAAAGAGTTGGACATTGAGATCTTCCAATGTAGGGGTGTATGCGTTATTTGTTCCAGAATAGAAGTAGATGTAGAAGTAGATGTAAGTGCTTGTACCCGAGAATGAGATAGTTTGTCCTGGATTTTGAACATTGTATTGGCTTCCCATTTGGAAATACATATTGAGACGGGAATTGCCAGGTTCTGTACTATTCCACCATACTTTTGCAGCCACGGGGGCACTTCCAGTTGTAGACCCGAGGTACTTGTAGCCTCGAATGTATCCGCTTGAAGTATAACTGGCGACATAGGTAAGTTGGACCCTATCAACCACTGGGCTTACGGTGGTGTTTGTTCCGTTTAGATAGGCACGCCACTTGATTTGGTTGCCAGCATTGGTGAAGGAAACAGTAGATCCTAGCGTGGCTGCTTTCCAAGTGACTCCTCCGTCATTACTAACTTCTACTTCTACAGAGGTACCAGTTGGTTCATAGGAAATTAGGCCGGTTAAATCGATATCATTGATTGCTGACCCAATGGTTACCGTAGATCCAATCGCAATTGTTTGTGTGGTAGTGCTAGTTCGTTCTTCAAAAGTAGATCCAATGCCTGAACTGAACACCTTGCGATGTGTGGTGGTGGGACAATAGCTACTAATTGCTGCATAAAAACAGGCATAGATTGCAGTTCCTTCTTCTCCATTTGAGATTCCGTAATGTCCCTTTTGATTGAGTGTGATAGTGCCCTGCATGTCGACCCATGCGCCGGCGCTGTGTAGCACATAGTGATTAGATGAAGAACTCCGATAGGAATTGATTAGGATACGTGGATGTTCAACGATAAGGCCAGACAGAGTTCCACTTAGGGTGGTACTAGTTCCTAGATAGGTTGTTGCAGATGCCGTCGTTGGAGTGCTTCTTGAGACAGTCCAGAGGTTGTAGGTTGTGCTGCCACTACTTGATCTGACCAATAGTTTGAGTTCGTCAGTGGATTCATCGACATCAATACCAATTGGATAGTACAGGCTCTGCATTGTCCAAGTACCTGTGCATGTCCACGAGGTATCGGTGACTGACCATTTGGTGATATATCGGTAGTTGTAGGAAACGGCCCATACTACATCTTCTCCATCCGCAGTTAAGTCATAGAGTGTATAGAGAGAATTACTGCTACACGTGCCATAGGACACAGTTACTCTGTTGGTGTTCGTGGTAGATGTGTTGTAGGAATTTATGTCCGGTGTGCTGTAAATGGAACTTGAGGTGTACTTTGTGGTGAACAGAGTATCGCCTACAAGGACAAGGGCACCGTTGGCTCCAGAGGTGGTTGACCAACCCATTGAAGATGGTAGACTGAACTCAGTTCCGTGGATTGTAGGGCTGACATATCCTCTGTCACCGTTAGCCGCGAAGCGACCGGTCTGGTTGAGGTGGGATGAAGATGAAGTATCCCATGAACTGCTACCTGCGAGGTTGTTCGTATTCGTGGTCTCCTGTGTCCGCAATGTCATTTCGTCATTATCGACTTTGAGGCCGTTCCGATACCAGCTTGAGAAATAAGATCCAGTGAATGAGGTGCTCCCCTCTCCAACTCCACCGAAGTCGGCATTCGTAGTACGATTCTCCCATTGGGTGTTTTGGGCGGTTCCTTCGACAACAAATCGAGCATCAGTGACTGCTGCTCCATAGGGTAGAGTGACACCTGGAGTCTGGGCGTCTCCGCCATTTCCAGCAGTGAAACTATGGCTGAATGTTGTGGTGCCGTCAGCGAATTGTGTTTCATTTGTCGCGGCAGAGGCGATTGGGGACAAACTGATGCCGATTAGAAGAACAAGCATGAACATGGCGCAACGCTTCATTCCAACACCTACGGTGACACACTGAATACCCTTCAGCCCGACATATGAACATGGCGCAGTACCGTCAGTTTTTTTTCGATGGTTCTAACCACTCCTGAATCCGAAAATGGAATACCCTAAAGTCCTCTCGCAGGGGTTGATTCGCATGGCACGCCGGCAACGTCAGAAGAGTGGAAATCCCATGATTAGATGGTGGGAATCCCAAAGGGACAATCATCTGAATATTCTTTACAGTGTAACGCTCATTGGCCTAGGAGGCTTACTTTGGGGCTTTAGTTTCTTCTTATTCCTTGATGGTGTTAATGAGTATGCTAATTTGATTGGGATTACATGGGGTATACTTCTCATCGGTGCAATTGCTTTGTCAATTGCGGCCCCCGAACTTTTCCGTTATCGTAATCAATTGATGATTCTCAATGAGGTCCTCGATCTTGAATCGAGAGCGACAATCAACAAGCGCAGGAAGGAAGCTGAAGAAGCAGCTACACTGCTTGGAACTGTTCACCAAGGCCGCCTCCTCGCACATTATGAGAAATTCAACATTCGTGCAGGTCGTGCCTTTGCGCCGACAGTCCATGCACACGTGCCCGGAGATTCTATGATATCCGAGTGGTGGAATGCAGACAACTCTATTCTCTCCGTAAAGACAGGGATGGAAGGACTATCTAACCCAACTGTACATCGTACTGTGATTGTATCAACATTTACCTCAATGGTCCTCTTAATTTGGAATGGATTAATTGGGCTCGTAAGAATGGAGTCTGATGGCCCGCGAGACCATGCCCTAGACCTTGGTGCTTGGTTGAACCGTAATCTAGGTGGAGATGTTTCTTCTGTTACTCGTGAGACGCCTGGATTTGATGTCATAAGCCTCCTTGTTCTTGCTTTACTGCTAGGTGTTTTCTACTCTACTCGTCCGGCTGATGAAATCCAGACATCGTTAGAAGAGGAGTGAGGTCCTTCGTGAATGACGGGTTCGGTTGGCTCCGCGAGGTCCTTCTCGCATTCGGGATGATTGCCGTCCTGTTTGGCTCTCTCGTGTTAATGACTGGATCGACACCTCCTATGGTTGTCGTGGAATCCCAGTCAATGATGACCTCGGATGAATCCCAGATTGGAGTCATTGATCCTGGCGACATTATCCTCGTTACAGCAACGGATCGTCGAACTATTGTGACTTATGTTGAGGCAATTGAGGAAGGGAGTCCGGTTGAGGGCCATTCTGTTCATGGATTACCGGGCGATGTCATCATCTTCAGTAAGAATGGAGGTTTAGACACTCCAGTCATTCATCGAGCAATTCTCTTTGCAAAAGCGAACCAAACAGTTGCTCCTCTGAATGGGATTTGTGAAGAGGGTGTGTTGGATGAACTTCTTCTAGGCCCAGATGGAATTGTTGGGGCTTGTATCCTTACTTGGGACGTACCTGGTACGGAGGTAAGGAATGTAACGAGCATAAATCTCGCATTACCCGGATATTCCTGTCATTCCCATGGACACCTAGTGGTCTCGGATTGGGTTCCGCATCATGAGGGGTATCTAACGACAGGTGACAATCTTCGTTCAAATGGGTGTACACTAGATCAGTACATCGCTACAGGCGATGATTCACACTTTTCTGGACTTAGGGACGAGAATGGCTTACCTGTTACTGCAGTTCGACCAATTTGGGTCTCTGGCATCGCTGGTCCAGAAGTGCCTTGGTTCGGAATCGTCAAGCTTGCAGCTTCTTCAAACGCATCGGAGGTAACTACAGATGCTTGGATGAATCTTGGCACTGCAGTGGTTGTTTTGATTCTCGCAGTTCTCATTGGAGAGCAACTAGTCGCACGCATTTTACAGAGTGCCCCTGAATATGCCGATTCAGACAATCAGTCGGAAGAGAATCGGCAGGATAAAAATCCCTACGAAGAGGAGTGAAGCAGCATTCGCTGTTTTGGTTGCGAAAAGTTCCATACGTTGTGGATGCAAAGTTGAGATTTGATTGGAAACCGCTTGGATGCTACCTCTAATTGCATCTCGCATTAGATGGCCTCCATCAAACGGGACTACTGGAATTAAGTTCGCGAAACCTAGTAAGAAGTTAATCCAGAACAACCAGAAGATTCCATTGATGATTTCCTGTTCGATTGGACCAACATCGAGCATGGCCGCTTCTGCAGGCGCCATAATAGCTCCATCGAAGGTTAGTGGAATAGAGAGCAGTTGTAATGGATAGGTCAGTCCGTAGAATACTCGTTCTGTTGTAGATAGGTCAGTCGCGAAGGGGCCAATTAGCCGATCTCGGCCCCCCGTTGTAGATTGGATTGCGGGACCTAGGCCATCTCCGGAGACGCCCATGAAAGGGTCACCCGGGTGGATACCAAGTGCGTCAAGCGTTTCTGGTGTGACATTCATGGCGAGATAGTGGGCATACTTGTCTGCGAGAGTAATCTCAATCCCAATCGGTTCACCCCATGATTTTGATTCATTATTGTAGGGTAAGACCGTCATGGACCATACATCACTGGCTTTTGCTGAAGAAAGTGCATTTTGAAGATCAGATGCGCTTTCAATCGATGTGTTTTCGACGTTTACGATGATATCATACGGTCGAAGGCCGGCAGCCTCAGAGGGGCCTTCAAGGACGATTCCGGGGCTATATGCGCCTTGCTCATGAGGGTCGACATTCATCATGGTCGAGGCAAGAGCCACTGTGAGAAATGTAGCGAGGACAATGTTCACTGCTGGTCCAGCAGCATAAGTCCTCATACGTTCTCGAATTGGTGCTTGAGAAATTTCTCTTGCTTCCGGTTCAGCAAAGGCTCCAATGGGTATCATTGAAGCAATTAAGAGGCCAAAACTCCGGACTCTCATTCCGTGAGCACGCATTTGGATGCCATGTCCATATTCGTGGATTATGAGGGCAGGGATCAGAGCAAGAAGAGGCCATACTAGAGGTATACCATTGGAGACACCTGGGATGAGTAAGACATCGGAAGAATCCAGTGGTTGTGATGTTGGCTGACTGATGAAAGCGAGGGTAGACAGCGTGATTAGAGCGGTAATAAACAACAGAATGAGCGCACAAAGCCAGAGAGAGAATTCGCCAAACCACCTCCATAGCCGTCTCGGTCTGGATATTTTCTCTAATGTTACTTGGCCACGTTTAGTTCGAATCATGAGTATGAATCCTAGGACACGTGTTGCATTCCACCGGTCGAGAACCCCTTTTTTCTCAAGAATAGCGAGGATTAGGATATTGACTGTGATAATACCCAGAATATACCATCCATTGAGTACCATGAGCACGCTTAGAGCAATAATCACCCATTCTCTTCCCGATAGAAGAGGAGCGTCTTCTTCCACATACTGTGGTCGCACCGGCTCCATTTCAATCCTCCATTGACTCCATGGACCATACTCTTCATGCGAGGTGCTGGTTTCCCAGAAACATGGACGAGGATAATCCGAGTCGAATTACACATCAGCGGCGACTCCAATCAATTATCCGAGATTTAGATTCTATTGCCCGTCTTCTTGAGCAGGCATCTACGGATTCGGTACGGGATGAAATCAAAAACGTGCGCGACCGATTAGATTCAATCGAAGTGCAGTTGGAAGCACCAGCAAAGAATTTCAACGAATGAAGCCACGAATCCATTCTTTCATTGGTTCAGGAGCGTCTTCCTGTGTTGTGGTTCGCATCTCTTCCTGTACATTACGATCCTGCAATCCAGTCAACCCATTCTTAGTAGAGTCTCGTTGACGGCAGACTAGAGCCAGAAAGCGATGTAATGGGAGCCCATCTTCCCAAATTAGATGGGGTCGACCGTTTGAGGTAAGTGGACATACTGGGATTCGACGTGCGAGGATGGACAATCTCCCCTCTAAATGCCCAGTATCGATTCTGAAGATACGCCAAGAATCTCCGCGGGTACCCTTTAGCCTGTAAGCATAGAGTGGCATTAATCCACAACGTCGTCCAATTTCCTCCAATGCTTCGTATTGAGAACGGAGTCGTCCATTTAGGTAAAGTGTCGAGTGTTTACTTGTCTTAACTTCAATTGGGAAACATAAGTCGCCTCGAAGAGCTAACAAGTCTCCACTTCCTTCGATTCCGCTTCCAGCAGCTCTCACTACGAGGAAGGGGCGCTCTATCACGAGACGAGCCAATGCTCTTTCTTCTTCTGTACAAGAGCGGATGACTGCTCGAACACCATCAGGAGACCCAGCGAGCACCTTTCGGAGCTCTCGTTCGTATTGGGACCCTGAACCCATCCTTACTCGCATCGGCTTGCAAACCTAATCTCTTCGGTGTTTATTTCCAATTTCTATCAGGTTTCTAATCTCTCAAAACAGTCGCCAGAGGGGTCGAGAAGCCCGATTCTTCAAAACCCTCCCTGCACAATTTCATCCTACGTGGGTTCGATTGCAGTACGAACGGGCGATTTCAGACTGGCGTATCGCGTTCTTGCCGAACTCAAACGGCGTGGCGTTCGCTGTATCCAACTCCTACCGTCAGATCCTCTTCCACCCGGTGTATCTGCTTGGTTGGGGGCCCCTTCTGAGGTGGGAATGAGTGGCGATGCAGCAGGAATCCCTGCAACTATCGACACTTTTCATCTTGCAGTTGAACGTGCTATCCATCGGATGGCTTACCAGGGATCCATCCGTTTACTCACGTTTGGAATCGATCCTGGACCGCGTCCGGGTGTCGCATGGGTTGGTGACGGCGTCTTTCTTGGAAAGGAGCAGTTCGAAGAGGTAGACGGTGTTGTGGATCGAGTGATTGATATTGCCGGTACTATCGATTACGATAATCTTGTTATTCGTGTGGGTAATGGTTCAAAGACACTTGCTAATCGTATCATCAATACTTGCATGGCACGTTCCCTGAATGTAGAGCGAGTGGATGAGGCACGGACTTCCATAGGTGTACCAAGACATGCTCATTCCTCTTCCGCGCTTCGAATTGCACATCTTCCAGGTTGTGCGGTTAAGGAAAAGCAGAGAGTTCGACCGACTAATGGCGAAATTCGTGATATTCAACGTCGTTCTCGTAAAGTTTCAGAAGGTCGAGCAACCATCCCTTCTGATCTCGCACGAGCTGTGGCGATGGGCCGCCTTACTATCCAAGATGCGATTCGAGACCATATTGGTGATTTCTCCGATTCTTCTTCGTTTTTTGTTGAGCGATGAGGTCAAGTGGAAACAACACTTGGCATACATCCCGCACACGTGATCTAGTGGTCATGATACGAGGTTCCCAACCTCGTTACCCGGGTTCGACTCCCGGCGTGTGCAGGTTGTTCACTGGATAAGGCCACGGCGGAATGCGCGAGTCATGTCAGTGCCGGGAAATTGATCTTCTGTTTCACGATAAACGGTCTTCATATTGTTTACGAAGTTATTGTCATCAGTAACAAGGAGTATTCGGTCAATTCCAGGGTCTTCTTCGCCATCTAGCACACCTAGGACAATTTCCATTGTTTTACGAGCTCCTTCACGGTGAGGATAAGAGAACACACCCATGGATAATGGTGCAAGAGCGACAGTCCCTTTGATTCCAGTTGCAGAAATCTCTGAAAACATCGATTTGTAGGCGCTTTCAAGGAGATCCCTACGATTCTGATCTTGGTTTGGTCGTCGGCAGTCGGGGCCGACCACATGAATCAGGTGTTGTACTGGGAGGTTGAATGGTGGAGTTGTTACTGCAGAACCGACTGAACATGGCTGGAGATTCTGTGCACGTTGAGCCCGAGCGATTTGAGTGCAGGCTTCACGCAAATCCTCTCCTGCAGCCTGATGGATTTTTGCATCGATGCCTTCGCGGCCCGAGAGCCGATTATTCGCTCCAGTGATTAGGATGTCACATTCTACACGTAGGACATCTCCAATCAAAATACGGAGCTGACCGTGGCGACAATCTCTAACGATGAGCGTGTCCATGATGTGCTAGCGAACGGGAATTTTGTTATATATCCTTTCACGAATATTTCGTTAGAGAGAAACCATTGCCCGATTGGTTCAATTCGTTCTTTGAGTTGCAGAGCATGATGAGGGCATCGAATCTACTGATTTTGGCCCTCATAGTTATGCATCCATGGACACTTTGTGCTCAACCAACAGACTCTGTGAGTTCTTTGACTGATGCTGAACAAGTACATCCCTCCTCAGATATTTCTACAATCGCGGTTCCTGGGGGGTTCCATCATACGACTTGGGCGAACTATACTGATGTCGCCGTCCTCATCAATAATAGAAGCGAAGACAGTGTCACTATTGGTGAAGCCTTTGCCGCAGCCCGCGGTATTCCCGAGAAACGAATCTTCCGTTTGACCAATGAGAGCACACCTACAGGAGAGACAATTAATGCAGGCCAGTTCGATGAATTCTTTGCCGACCCTATTCGGGAGATGATGCTAAATCGGTCACTTGGAGGTGAGATTAGTTACATTGTCACCACAAAGGGCATCCCCCTTCGGGTCAATGGAGGTACTAATGCACGCGCATCATTTGATTCAGAACTTGCCCTAATCGATTCTGCGCAGTATTCTCCTGCAATTCATGCAAATTACTGGACTGAGCATGCGTATGGACCATGGTCAGATACGGGTGGTGAGGCTTATTCAAGCTACAGTGAGACACCTGTGCCAATATTCAATCGAATAGATCAGGGATTTTACATCGTTACCCGATTAACTGGCTATGATGTTGATACTGCTCTAGGTCTCATCGAACTTGCCAACGAGTCCTTTGCGTCTCGGGGAACAACTGTCCTTGATTTAGCAACGAACCGAAATTCTTCAGGATATCAGTTCTGGAATGACGCATTATATCGCGCTGATGAAATTGTCAATGGAACTCTCGGCCTTTCTACCGAGTTTAACCAGAACTCAACTTATCTGACCAATGTTGATGATGTAATCCAATATGCTGCATGGGGGAGTAACGATGGCACTTGGGAAGATAACCAATTACCGGACAGTGGGTTGGATGCACCCGATGGTTCCACTAGTTCGGGTATTCGATCATGGCATGCTTCTACTCCAACGGTATCGAATGGGGAGACGAGTGATTGGTTCTGGGATGATTCTGTTAAGAGAAATGGAAATGGCGCCGCATCTCTCAGTATTTCTTCCGCACCATGTACTGCAACAAATGGTGAGATTACCTCAGGTCTTTTGGCTGAATATTTTGACAATCAGGGCATATCTTACAATTCCTCCTTCATGCCGGATCTTACGGATCGTGTCCCCAACCACTTCCGTTCTGAGGCCAATATCGATCAAATCCAAGTAAATACACATTGGCCAGGTCTTGATTCACGGTTCGCTGACTATTTCTCGGTGCGTCACACTGGTGTACTTACGATTCCGGAAACCGGGGACTGGACAATCTATTCCAATGCAGACGACGGTGTCATGATTTGGATTGATGATGCCTTAGTCGTCAACAATTCAGGTGTACACGGTATGCGAGAGGTTGGCGCCACAATCAATCTTACCGAAGGAGAACATCGATTTCGAGCCGAGTTCTTTGAGCATGGTGGGTGGGCTGGTCATATTGTTTCATGGGCTGGTCCGAATTTGACGAAGCAGGTAATTCCTGCCTCTGCTTTTAGTCGTGCGATGAGTAATCCAGTTCGTTCTGACATCCTAGCCCACCATTGGGACTTTGAAGCGGGGAGTGGAACATCTGTGGAGGATTTGGTTGGTGACGCAAATCTCTCGATGACCGGGTCTCCAACTTGGCAATCTTGTCTGCTTGGTAATTGTATCCAATTGGATGGTGTCGATGATGAACTCCGAGTGGATGTTGATGATCGCTTAGGGAATTTCACAGTATCTCTATGGGCGAAGGCGAATCATACTGGGCAACCTGGTTATGCCTCTGTGGTGGCAGTGAATGATGTGGGAGGAGATTTCGACTCTTTCCAGATTATGACCAGCGGTTCGACTCCGGGTGTCTGGCAATTGTATCATAACTCACGGTATGATTTTGGCCCAGTATCGGCTAGTGAATGGGTCCATTTTGTGGTAGCAAAGGATGGCAATCAACTGATGCAGTACATGGATGGTGCCCTCGTTAACAACATTACATTGCCAAGTGGCGCAATTGACGAAATTGACCTCTACAAGTTCGGTGTCAATAGGGCTGGAAATACGCATTGGGCTGGATTGATTGACGAGGTCCAGGTTTGGACCGAGGCTCTGAATGCATCGGATATTACTCTAGTCAATGGAGAAGTAGCTCTTGATTGTCCATCATTCACAACCATTGGTCAAGGGCCGAGTTTGATATCGACAAATCTCACATTGGATATAGAACAGGCAGGGCATGCATGGATACTTTCTGGCTATGGGCAATCGTCAGGAGAGATTAACGCTGATTGGATGTTGAATGTGGAGGCTTACGATGGCAACGGTTCTCTTCTTTCAATCAATTCTACCAGTCCAACCAGCATGACTCCCTCTTGGGCCCAACAGAAAATGAGATTCCGCCCGCATGAAAACGCAACCACATTGCAGATTTCCTACAAGGCCGAGATTCTGAATATTAGTCGTCAAGGCGCTTTGCACTTTGATACAACGAATCTCCGAATTATTCGCCCGCATATGGATTGGGTCCCCGGTTCTATCGCGGAAACCGCGGTCTCGACAGGGGGCCGTTCCTTCACCTGGGGTACTGAATATGGGCAGAGTCTCATTGCAGATCTCCTTGAGGATGGTGTTTCTGGTGCCAAGGGCTACGTGTACGAACCTTACCTGACAGCGGTTTCTAAGCCTGATTTGTTGACTGCTTACTATGCATCTGGATACAATCTCGGTGAGGCTTACACTGTATCAAACGGTTATCTATCTTGGATGGGTGTGATTGTAGGAGACCCAAAGATGGCCCCATTTGCGAATCAATTGCATGATGTTGAGATCAGAAATGCTTCTGTGCCAATCAGGGCATCAGCAAGTGAGATTTTTGAAATTCATGTAGATGTCGCCAATCTTGGTGCAGCTCCTGCCTCTGGGTGGATTGAGGTAAGAGAAAGGATTGGTAACTATTTGTTGACTAATCAATCGATTACTTTGCCTGCTGGAAATGAATCCGGTTCGATTGCAACACTCCTTATTCCGGTTACGACTTCAACAACCGGGTACGTTGATTTTCAGATTCGTTATATTGCGGACGATGGTCCAATATTGAACAGTTCACAGTTCGTGCAATCAAGGGTTCTTTCTGAAAGAATTGTACACAACAATGTTCAGACGGTGAATACGCAAATTAACGCCCCCCCTGTCATTACAGATATCGCTTGTTCGTCGAATGTTGTCCCACGTGGTGCCACAGTTGCTTGTTGGGTGGATGCGACAGATGATTTCGGTATGGCTACTGCTCAGATGTCGATTATCGATTCTGAGGGTACCGTCTTGATTTTGATGAATGCTCTTTCAAGCGGCTCTGAGCGATGGACGGCTTTCTTCGATGTTCCTGGAGATGCAGCCTTAGATTTCTATGATGTCCAATTTGAAATCACTGATATCGATGGCGTCAATGCAACATCGACTCTCACTGCTGCTCTCGAATTTATCGATTCTCCTTCGGTTTGGTATGGGATTCATATTCAGGGCGCGGATGAGAATGATTGGAACGGAGATACAAATCTCCCATCGAGTACGCCAGAAGGGATGATTCGAGGACAAGAATCGGTTATCCGGGCCTGTGTTGAAGATGTAGATCATGACCCCATTCAGGAGCCTCCATCGTTCTCATTTGAATCTGGTATCGCGGGGGATGTCGTTGCTTTACCGAAGGACCCAACATCCAACTTTCATTGTTATGCAAGTACGTTGTTACTTCCCTTGGAGCAGCCGTTAATTCCCTTCTTGGGGCGACTCATTGATTCGGAAGGTAATATTCGTTCGACTAGATCCATACTTGTTGAAAATCAGGGTCCGACAGTCTCGTTGACCTTCGAGAGAGAAGGTGTCTCCGAAGAGTTCGCTTTTGGTGTCGGTAATGAGTCAGTTAGGATTTCTGTGTTAGATTTGGATGCTGTACCTGGGGTGGCGAATGGTCAACTGACATTGAAGTGGCCAGAGCAAGGGGAGATGAAGGTGCCATTCACAGCAATGACTGATGGGACCGAAATCGTCGTTTCGATACCCGCACCTGGTCCCGGCTTGACATCAGGCACACTCTTACTCGAAGTATCTGTAATCGATCGTGATGCTGGCCAAGCAACCAAATCCATATCTCTACCTGTGGAGACGCGCCCTCCATCAATCTCAGAGATTAGCATCTGTAGAGGGGGTGAGTCGTCACCTTTGACGAATGGTTCAATCTTGAATCGGGGCGAAGCCAATCATATGGTAGTAAATCTTGATGTTCATCGCAAGGTTTTGCAGACGACTGCGTCGATTCGACAGGCTGGTTGGAGCGAGACGCTTGATATCTCCTTGACATCTCCTTCAAGTTGTGGTGGATTAGATGCCATTGTATACACTGTAAATGTCCCTGACGATTTTACAGAAGGTGAAGCATCTCTTGTATTGATTGCTGTCGACCAGGATGGTCTTGCTTCGGGTTGGTCTGAACCAATTGAGATAGTATTCCCTCCGCCTGTAATCCATGACATCCATTGGCCATTAGGTGCCGAGGTAGGAATATCTAGTAATATAGAATTCAATGTGACTGATCTCGATGATCTATCCAGTGTGCTGTGTAATATCGATATTGTGCAAGGAAACATCAGTATTCTATCTGTGGAATCGTCTCCTGATCAGAGGGGGGGCGTCCTTGTTGAATGGAAACCAGGTCGTCCGATGGAGAATGTAAGCGCCAGCGTCGTTTGTCGCGATGGACTTGGCCGTGTTGATGAATCCAATATTACAGGTCTGAATGTTACTGGAGAAGTGGAACAATCGGAAGAAGAGCCATCTGAAGAAAATAAGGAACAGGCAGAAGGAATTGGCATTATGTTGCCAGGGATTGTACTCGCAGTTCTCATACTATTGTCACTGTTTACCCTAATATTGCGTAGTATCCGCTCCTATTCGATTAAAGATGAATCTGAATCTCCTTGGATTGTTGCGGAAGCAGATGCTTTGTTGATGGAGCTTGATACCCCTTCGATTCCCGAAGATGAATCTGAGATATCGACAAATGAGAGTAATGCTGTGAATGAGTCTTGAGTTATCCTAGATAGCAAAGGCTTGATTGGCTAATGCTTCTATGACCTCGCATGGCGACGGGATACGTGCTTGTGAATGTTGAACCGGGGATGGAATTCTCTGTATTTGAAACGGTAAAAGAATTGGATAAAGTTGCAGATGCAACACTTCTTTTCGGCGACTATGATATTATCATCAAGGTAATTGCCGAAGATATGTCCGCTATTGCTGCATTTGTTGTCGAGAATGTACGTCAAGTTGAGGGTGTTTTGAACACGAAAACCCTTGCTGGTGCCGAGATCTAAGCACTTCGTTGGACTGCGAGGAACCCCCTTGGGACTAAAGAAAAAGGCCCAATTTCCGAGACGTATTGCGATTTACGGGTTAAAGTTTATACGCGAGAAGTTAAGCATCTTTGCTCACTGGTGATGCCAGATGAGTGAAAAGAAGTACTTCGTACTAATGGAAAACGGGAAGGACACCTCCACGGTGTACCACAACAAGCAGCCCCGCCAGGCAGCCCTCAAGGCTGCCAACAAGGGACACACGAGCATT
>JAZADD010000076.1:0-6547 GCA_036124005.1 Thermoplasmatota archaeon | reverse complement strand
AACACCAGCAACTGTATACCATTTCAGTAATTTCTTCTTTATTGGCATCTTATCGGCAATAACACCAAGCGCTGGTGCAGTCAAAACAACAAATACCATTGAAAATGTTAGTACATATGCATAAAATGCATCACCAGACTGGGTTCCAGTTGCTAGGTTATACAAACTCGCCATAACTTGTGGTGCAATCACAGTCATTACTGTCAAAGCATAAGCCTGATTTGCCCAATCATACCAATACCATCCCTGTATTCCTTTTCTTTCCTCAGGAGGCATTGCCTTGAGTATAGCAGATACATCTACTCCTTCTATCGATTCTGTTGACGAAGCAACACCAGCCATACTTCTCGCAGAGAGACATTAGCATATCAACATGCAACCGTATTACACCGAATCATCTATGCAAATACCTATCACTCAAACGCCTTCCGAGAAACGATGGCAAGAGGGCTTCTCGGCACCAATGATCGAGCGGTCAAGATTCACCATTTGGTCAAAGCGCCGGAAAACACACCGGAATCAATTCGCATACGTGAATCATGGGACGCTTCCAGACCTGCCACTGTCTATACCACCCCAGAACGCCTTCCAGATGGCACCCCATGCACTGCTGCCACTGTTATCCTCAGAACTAGAGGATGTGAATGGTGGTGGAAGAGTGGTTGCACTTTCTGTGGATACTTCAACGATGTACGTGATGATGTCACAAGTGAGGATTTACATGCCCAATGGGAAGAAGCAAAACGACGTACCAATGACTTTGAAGATTGTAAGATGGTCAAGGTCTACACTTCTGGGACATTCTTTGAAGATCAAGAAAATCCAGCAGATTGGCAGGAAACCGTTCTTCGAGAAACTTACGAAAAAGGGTTACATCTGATTATTGAAGCACAGGCTCATCTTTGCAAGGAGGAAAAAATTCAATGGGTTGCAGAACGCCATCCAGGATGTACAATCGCAATAGGTTTGGAAGCCTACGATGATAATGTCCTTCGATTCCACTGCAACAAGGGCTTCAACACAAAACAATGGCATCGCGCTGTAGACAATTTACGGAAATACGGCCTGAGAGTGAAGACCTATCTCCTATTCAAGCCACCATTCATGAGTGAAGGCGATGCAATCGCTCAAACCGGGAAATGGATACGAGCTGTTGCTCCTTTATCCGATGAAATCTCAGTCAACCCAATGAACATCCAAAAGAAAACTATCGTCGATCGAATTCATCGTGCTCGACAATATCGGCCACCTTGGCTCTGGAGTCTTGTTCAACTCATCGAAAATATACATGATGATGTTCAACCAGTTTCGGCAGAAAAGGCAGATAATGGAACACGTGTCATCGTCCATCCAACTGCTGCAGGAATGATTCGTGGATCACACAACTGTGGGGCCTGCGATAAAGAGGTCGCAGCAGCAATTGAACGATACAGTGTCTCTGCTGATTTACGCGAATTTGAAGGTATTGATTGCGAATGTCGTTCCTACTGGCATACAGAAATCAAACTTGACCAAGCACTCCCTACTCCTATGGGAATTGGCCGGGACAGAAGAGCACCAGTGGCTGACATCCTCCGAGCACCGTGAACTAAACCCTTCATCAGTTTGGCCCACCGATACCGCCCAACGCTTAAGGGCGGCAGAATGGTGGCCAAGAGTGCCCAACTCTGGGTGATTACCGGGAGACCAATTCAATGGAAGACGACACCGGATACGGCCTGCTTGATTACATGCGCTCTGATGAAGAGCCTGAACTTGGAAGAACAGTCATTGGTTTCGGTACTGTCGCGCTGCTTCTGTTCCTCGTTCTCTACGAAGTACTCTTCCCTGGACACGGCCTTCCAGTAATCAGCGATATCGTGCCTCTTCTGATTGGTATAATGGACAGTAGCATCTGGTTCTTCATCCTTGGAATCATGATTGGTCTATTCTCGATTTTAGCGAACGTTTTGTTCAAGGCGGTACAGGACTGAGGTGATACAATGGATACAATCATTCAGATGATGCTGATTTTTTGGGGAATCCTAGTCCTCTTCGCATGGCTCCTACGTAACGGCATGGGATTTGTCGGGGACGCGCTAGCTGGTATGACCGGGTTCATGCTTGGCAAGGCACTTGGCCCTGGAGCAACCTTACTCGAAGGACGCTCTGGTAGCGCTTCCTCAAGTTGGATTCATCATGGGCTAATCTGGCTCTTTATCGGAGCTAGCATCACATTCGTCGATCTCTGGCTTGGACATTCACCTAACGATCTATACAGCCTCCAATCATGGAGTTGGGATATTACAGGCGACTCTGCCTTCGTTCCTTCTGTCTTCGCTACCTTTGCAGGTGGCATCCATATGATGCTTATCGGTGCGGCACTCCATATCATACCGCGAATGGCGAATCATCCTCTCGCGTCCGAAGGTAATGCTGGCTTGATGGCAATGGTGACCTCCATAGGTGTTCTCACCGCAATCATCGGTACACAATTCGGCAACAACATTGGGGATCTTGTCGCCTTCGGTGGAAATGCACTCGTTGGATTAGCCGCTCTTGCTATCATTGCAAATGTCCTACTCACTATTCGAGAACAAGAAGGTCGAATTGAGATTCCACAATGGTTCTTCCTTTTCGGTATGATTGGCTATTTTGCTGCACAGATTGGATTCATTGTCAGTGGACCCGACAATGCATCAACCACTCTATGGATGATGCTCATGCTCCAAGGTGGCATCTATTTTGGTGGAGCGGCATTCGGACTCGTATACTACGCAGTTCCTGCAACTACTGCACAGCCACTACCAAGCCGCACTCTGATTGGCTTGACCCTGATTGGAACTATTGTAACGGTATCTCCAAATGGTTACGACCCCGCAATGCTAGGATTCGCAGACATCGCTCTTGGCCCACTACCTCACGGTGTGACTGGTGGCCTAAGTCTTGCAGCATGTGGTGCAGAAGCGTCCTGCACCGGAACCCTGGTTCTCTCTGCCCTAATGGCACTATCCGTTCCAGTAGCATTCATGTTCGCAGGTAACGTACTCACCGCGATTCGCCGTAGTGGCGCCTTGTTTGAAGACACTGCACTGACTCTGATTGCCTTTGGTGCACTGATGACGCCCATCTTTGCTATAGCTTCACTGTTCACTACACTGGATTCGATTTCAGGTTCTGGTGAACTTGCAACTGCAATCTCCACTATTCGCCTCGGTTCTCAGTGGGGTGCTTACATCCCACTGGTTCTCGGCGGCGTTCTCGCTATCCTACCAGATATCACTGGACGTGAACTTGACAGCCAAAAAGAGGGGCGACGAGCAACTTACTTCCTTGCTGTGGGTGCGATTGGTGCCTTCGTATTCTCCTTAGCAGCCGACTTTGCAAACATCTCCTTTGCTGAAGCGATGGTACTGGCTGAAGCAGATATTGAAGGAGCCGTAAGTAGCACTGCAAGTGAACTAATGCCAATCTCCTCGGTCCTATTCTATGGTGCTGTTATCGGCGTCCTATTCATCGCGCAGAATGTCATCAGGAGTGCTGCAACGGGTGCACCTACTGGAACATTTGATGAAGCAGGATTCGATATTCTTGGACCTAGTGACTACGTCCTTGCTGGACCCACTACAGTGCGCGATCTTCTCACTGCTGGCCTAACACTCGACACAATGATCACCCCTGAGAACAGTGACGAAGAGGATGATTACGTGGGCCCTACACACCTCTCAGAAGAGGAGTGAAGAGGCTCCATGAAGATTGGTTTAGTTGGTAAACCGAACGTCGGAAAATCGACTACGTTTGCAGCATTAACTGAAACCTCGGTTGAGATTGCAAACTATCCCTTCACTACGATTGAAGCAAATGTCGGTGTTGCATGGCTTCCTCTAGAAGCGGATTGCGCCTGTAAAGAACTCGTGAACAAAGCTGATGCGGCTGGTCGGCCCCTTGAATCAGATAAAGCAAGAGAAGGGAGTGTTTGCACGCCTCGTTCCGGCTCTTGTATTGGATATCGTCGCATTGTTCCTGTAACTCTAGTCGACGTCGCAGGACTTGTACCGGGAGCACATAGTGGACGTGGACGTGGTAATCAATTCCTGTCAGATCTTGCCAATTGTGATGCACTAATCCAAGTCGTAGATGCCTCCGGCACCACCGATCTAGAAGGAAACCCCTCTGGAGAGGGAGCATGTAATCCCATTGAAGAACACGAATTTCTCATCGGTGAACTGGATGCGTGGATTGCCAATATCTTGACCGGATCCTGGTCTAGGGGGGCAAGACGCGCTCAAGCAGAAGGACATAATGCGCTAATTCGCTATGTCCATGATCAGTTGAGTGGGCTTGGCGCCACTGAATCCATTGTAGTACAAACACTCAATGTCTTTACAGCAGAAAATCCCGACCTCCCTGTCCCATGGTCTTGGCCTGAAGATACAGTGCGTAATTTAGCAGCGAAATTCCGTCAATCTCTTTTTCCAGTACACATCGCTGCTAACAAAGCAGATCTTACCTCACCTGAAACTTGGTTATCACTCAAGAAGAGTGTTGAAGATGATGGGGGGCTCATTCAAGCCACCTCAGCGGAGACAGAACTCGCACTTCGCCGAGCTGCCAAGGCTGGAGCGATAGACTACCGACCAGGAGACAATCGGTTCTCAATATGTGAAGATGCTGAAATTAACGATGCTCAACGCAAAGGACTCGACGCGCTACAGAATCGAATAGAGATACTCGACGGGACTGGAGTCGTTTCCTTGCTATCTGCTGTCGTCTTCAATCGATTGAATCGAATTGTGGCTTATCCAGTTCAAGACGAATCAAAGTGGCTTGATGGTGAAGGGCGTATCTTACCAGATGCCCTTCTTGTGAAACAGGGAGCTACTGCAAAGGATCTAGCCTATGCTGTTCACACCGACCTCGGTGATGGCTTCATCCGCGCTACTGATGCTCGCACCGGCCGAATCATCGGAGCTGATCACGAACTATCGGATAATGACGTAGTAAAAATTCACGCAAAGACGTGATTACTCGGTAGTTGGATCATCGATGTTAAGCACGGGTTCCATCGATACTTCGAAGACAACGGCTGTCCAGGTGATATCGTAATCTTGGCCATCATCTCCATTTGCTATACTTGCTGGGAAAGGCGCCTCAGAAACTTCAGCAGTGATGCCAACAAGCCAGTCACCACGAGCACTCTCGTTGTCAGACCAACGTGCAGTGATATCGGACATCTTTGCTTCATCCTCGTAGGTTACTCCATCATATCCGTCAACGATATTCCACGTCATAGAGAAGGCATTACCTCCTCCACAATCTCCAGAACCTGATTGATCTTGAAGTTCACCAGATACTCCTACTAAATCAGAATCTCCAGAACCACCATCATTGAATCCGACATCGTCATTGTCAGTACAACTAACTTCGATAGTCACGGAAGCAACATTACGATTCGCACCAATCATGTCCTCAGTTAGAAGGAAGATAGAATCAAAACTCTCACCATCGCCAAGTTCCCCAGTATTCTCTGTCTGAGTAAAGGACTCTTCCGTAAATGAAACTGACCAAGTGCCGGAAGCATCGCTAACACCTGCATCATCGAGACCTACTAGGCTTGGGACGAGAGAGAAGTAAATCGGGAAGATCAACATGAACAAGACAGAACCACCGAACATCGCCTGATTGCGACGATCTTGGAAGAATTCTTGCATGTCCACGGCACACAACGATAGACGCCTGTTCTTCAATGTCCCGCCGAAGTCACTCTGACTCTTCTGAAGACAAAGGTGGCCAATCAACCTCGATTTCTTCGACTCTTTTTACCTTGGGATCCAAACCCCAAGCCTTCAATCTGCGACGAGATCGCCCATACTCCGGTAGGAAATACCCAATTCGACTACGTTCACCGAATGTCCATCGATTTGGCATCCGAGGAAGTTCACGTGCCCATGCACGAATGAAGGACGGCCACATCTCATGATCGATGACATCAGGCAAGACCCATTCAGTGGTGGTAATTTCACCTGCTGATCCAGGTGTGTGTGACCATGCCTGCATAGCTGCGCCTTCTAAGGGCCCATCATCAATCAGAATACCAAAAGTACGTGCTGATTGTTGAAGTGGGATTATGATAGCCATTCGGTGCACTGGCCGTTTACCTTCATGTCGAACTACGCGCCAGCCCGCAGCTTCAGCAGCTAAACGAAATGCTCGAACGGCGTCCACCGAGCCGACACAAACCGGAATCTCATGCACTGTGGCGTGTTCCACATACAGGAGAAGAGGTGTTGCCACATCATCACTTCGGGAATATCTCCCGAACGCAGAGGGGGTGATCTGCTCTGCGGCGTCCGTCCGGATAGCCGAACGGCCGGGTTATTCTCGAACCAACCCGTCAGAGACGGGGTTCTATGTCTACGGAGAGAGATCAACCGAAGAGGTCGCCAAGGCCGCCGAAACCGCCGCCATCGTCTTCCTCTTCTTCCTCTGCAGCAGGCGCTTCTTCAGCAGCAGCAGGTGCAGCAGCACCACCACTAGCAGCTGGCGCAGCAGCAGCAACAGGAGCTGC
>JAZADD010000075.1:0-35579 GCA_036124005.1 Thermoplasmatota archaeon | reverse complement strand
TATCTGCAACAACAATCATTCGCTTGGAAGCCTGAGCCACGATTTTCTCACGGAGAAGAGCCGCTCCCCCTCCCTTGATTAGTTGGAAATTAGGATCAAACTCATCAGCGCCGTCGATGACTAAATCCAGGCCGCCAAGTTGAGTTACAGTTGAGAGGGGGATTCCATGTTCTATCGCTAAACTCTCAGTTCGAATACTGGTCGGTACACCAACCACCTCTAATCCATCTTCACGAATTGCGCGTCCAATCTCTATGGCCGTATGTTTCACCGTCGAACCAGTTCCTAAGCCAACTCGCATCCCAGATTCAACAAACTGCACGGCAGCAATACCCGCTTCCTTCTTTGCCTTGTCGATATCCATGGTGATTCTAATCACCCGAGGTCATTGTGCATTTCGGCAATTCGGACTAGAGATTTAGACACATACTGGGAAGGGATTACATACGTTCTATTTTACTTCGCGCACGAGAGACATGCGGGCCAAGGTCATTGTCATCGTGATGATGATGGTTTATGCATTCTCTGTCGCCTCATTCGGGATGTCTCCCTCGACTGTGGGTCTAACCGATGATCCAATGCAAACCTCAATCGGTGTTCCTACAAAGGTATCTGTGTCAGCCTATCCAAATGGAGCTTCGAATGCATTAACATTAGAGATACCAGAAAATGAAGCAGTCACAGGATTAGAATTACGTATTCAACCAGATGCCTTACATCGGAATGAGATTGTTACTTGGAGCGGTACATCGGACTGGAATGCAACTGGCACAGTTCAAGACCGAATTAACGTCAATCAAAGTGGCCTCCAGATGCTCCCCAAGAAATGGGAATGGGACTTTGAGACTGGACCAAGTAATGCTCCACAGGGATGGTCTCTAGGCAACGGTTGGCTCTGGGGTTATGACACTAGTATGGGCCAGTCAGCGGGTGTACATGGAGGCACAAAAGCCATCTATACTTACAACGGAAACTACCCTAATAACATCCCTTCAAGTGGTTATTTCGCTACCTCTCCTGTAATTGATTGTGGTGGATGTTCGGGTAACTGGCGACTGAAGTATTGGAAGAAACTTGGTATCGAATCTTACTACTATGATGATGCACAAGTCCATGTCAAAGATCAACAAGGCACTTGGCGGACTGTCTGGGATTGGAATTCCTACTCCACAAATCCAAGTTCATGGACTCAAATGAACCATGATATCTCACAATATGCAACTGGAAACTCAAATCTTCAAATTCGATTCAAACTAGGACGGACCGATAGTTCGGTTACCTATACAGGTTGGAACGTCGATGATGTATCTGTCGAGCCATCCACAGGTGGAGGCGGTTCGGATGCTGCAAATTGGACAAGTCCGTCCTTTGGCCCCGCAATTACAGGAAGTAATGGCATGACGCCGGGGGCCTATGGTCAGATGAGTATCGATGCCATGATACCAAACAACGCTATTCTTCGAACAAGCATACTCGATGGAAGATCGAATACACCGATTCCAGGCTTCGACAATCTTGAGGATCTACACCTGGATCTCGGACCAATTGACTCAAATTTACACCCGGAATTAAGAGTCCGTCTATACTTCGCAACACCGAACGGAGCCCAAACGCCCATTGTCCATGGAATCCATCTCAACGGGCGAATCGCGACTACTTTTGAGGTCAATCCAACTTCAATGGGGTGGACCCTTTCTGGGTCTAATTGGGATGGCGATTCCATTAACGGTGGAACTGCAACAAGTCCACTATACACCTCATCCCGAGCAATATCTCAAATCGCCCTATCTACCTCAGGCAGCGGTACCACCGCAGAGTACAGCGTTGATGGTGGGTCTTGGAATTCAATAGCTACAACAAGTACGACAGTACTCAATGAGATGGCTGAGACTGTTCAATTCAGATTCACAGGATCCTCAATGGACCTCGCATCCTTCCAAGCAGACCTCATACCCGGGCGTACAGGGGATGAGATGATGATTGATATCGGAACGGACGGAATCCCTGAATGGGATTTCGGGCATACTGCTGTTGGGAGTATAGGATGGCAAGACATCTTCGCCAATGGTCAACGCAGTGTTGGCATTAACCTTGGTGGGCAAGGGGGTCAAATCGATGTACCCATACTCTTGCCAGAAGACGGCATTGATTCGTTCTCTTTCGTGGCATCCCCTGGAACATTGCCCCCTCCTGGATTCAACTGGACCTTAATCGCAGACGGTACAGAAGTTGCAAGTGGATCTCCTACCCTCAGTACAATCGGCACGAATCGGATTGAACTAACTACATCTGAAGTCAATGATTTGAACACAGCAATGTCAGGAATCACAGTAACATCTGGACCTGCACATCTCCCACATGTTGAGGTTACACTTAGACTTGAAAGCCCGGCAGGATCCTATCGAATATCTGCTCTGAATGCACGCAGCACCCCTACAATTGACCTGACATTTGGACCAGGGAGTCCACTTGTAATGGCCATCAATGATGTCATACCCTCCTCGCCTCTAACCGGAATGACACGTCTAGTCTCCTTACCATTCGTCTTCGACCTACCTGCAGCTATCTCTGCGACCATTATCGATTTGGAATCTAGTTCCTCATTCACCACAGATGTGATGTCCTTTGCGAATGTCACAACCACAATTTCTCCATCCTACCAATGGATGGAAATACACACATCACACACTGTCGAGGATGGTCTACCCGCGGAGATACAAGTTGACATCGATGCAATTCAACATTCAGCAACTGTGACAATGGACCTCACACAGAATACTCACACAGTAACTCAACGAGGTAACTTCCCAGGGGACCTCCTAATACTACACCCAGATGACCCCTATGAACATTGGATTAATGGAACAAACATCGATTCCATCTTCCGATTCATGATTAATGCCAGTTGGGATGATGAACCAGATGTACGCATCAAGTCGAGGATTGTTCTCGATGATGGAAGAAGAAGCGTCCCCAAAATTCAGATGATTGGAATTGGTCCAAGAAATGGTATCGAAAACGATGTCATGTTGCGCACATGGTCGATTCTGAACGATCTCGATGTTGCAGTCCCACTATCCGAATCGTATCTCAAATCCGATGCTGACATTGCCATACTTGCCGAACTTGGATTCCCCAATACAGACACTTCCCTAGCTCCTAGAACCGGAGATGTCACGGTCCACCTACATCTCAATGGCGAAGAGATTGCAAATACCTCTCAAATCGATGAAGGCGTGGCCCGTTTCGATATTAAGACACCAATGACAACAGGCGATGTCGAATACGAAATTTCAATCAGTTCACATCATGGTGCTGAAATCACATATGCACTTCCAACAAACCGTACCTTCACTGTCGATTCGATTCAACCTGAAGTTGTGGGAATGAATATCGCACGAATCGACCATCTACAACAAAACCCGGCACAAACTTTGCGCTTTGAGATATTCGATCGCCCTATTCTACCTTCGAACATCGCCCTGATGTTGTGGCGAGAATGGGAGGACGACCTCAATAGCGATGGGCATCCGGATGCTGATGAATACAAAGAACGGCCAATCCAGATCCCATGGAACAGAACTCAGGCAAATGGCAACTACACTATCGTGCTTGATGACAGGCTTGCCCCAGACGGAGCCCTTGTCTATGGCTACCTCATTGGAGCTGACCCTGCTGGAAACGCACTAACCAACAACGGTGCACCAGGTACCGAACAAACCCTATTCGTTTACCAACTCAAGACCGATGGAGCCCCAATCCTGAGTGAGGAGGGATCGTTTGAAACCGAAAATCTAGGTTATCTTCACCCGGGAACTGATTACACTCTACGCATGCCTCTGTTCGAACCCAACGGCCATGCAGACATCGAAACAGCAGAGATTCAACTTGCTTCTAACTCACAAACTGACCTTATGCCAATTATCTGGAGTACAGAAAACGGAACTTGTTCCAGCGAATCAGCAAACTTCGATTATCTCGATTGTCGTATGATTTCAGAAAACGAAGAACCACTAACTCCATTCACTATGAACTCCATCCTAGAAGTTGATTTCCAACTTGGATGGAATATCGCCATCGAAGATGATCTTCGACGTGAGCCCACCTTAGAAGTCATTGATCATGCTGGTCAATCCGCATGGAGAAGTTATCCAGAACTTCGATGGCGATTCAGTCCTGACCTTGCAATTGATTCTGATTCCATTCATCTGAACCCGTATGAAGGCACCTCATCGCTGGAAGGAGCATGGATGCGTCCAAATGGGCTAATGGGGTTGAACGGTACTGTCGTATTCCCATCTTCCGGATTATCCCCCTCCCAAGCATTCACCGTATCCATCATCTTTGACGGTAACGAAATTCAAATTGAAACCGATGATGAAGGTCGTTGGTCCACAGAACTCAACGCCCCCTTGGAGTCAGGCGATCACCCACTTGTCTTCGAATTGATTGGACTACCCCCTCAGAGTCGAGACATGACCGACCCACTGGCTACCCTTCTCTGGGTGACTGTGGATGGCGATGATCCCCGACCAAGCGCGATTGTATCTCCAAGAACAACCTCAGTGATTGGTATCGAAGAACTGGAAAACCTCACAATAGAGCTGACAATCGACGAACAGGGTGAGATAGATCCAGAAAATATGTACCTAAATTGGGCGCTAGTCAAGCGAAATGATGTCTCCCGAACAATTGCTCAAGGTACCGCGCCACTAGATACTTCCAGTAGTTCACTTGCAGGCAAATCAATCCCTTCAACCAGTTTAATTGAGATATCAGGAGACATTCCAAACTCAGCTTTCATGGAAGCCCTCGAACTGAGAGTATGGGTTTCTGGAGCTGACCGAGCAGGGAACCAGTACACTTCAACGGCCGCCTTCAACAGCGCACAGAGTCCATTCGCTATCTGGGAGGTCGAGATTCTCGGACCGGAATTCGCCATCTTGGAAGATCTTGTTTACTCAAAACGCTCCGGGGTCACAATCGGTGAATCCCTCACTATCTCTGCCGATGTACGTAACATCGGTGAACTCGATGGACAGGTTGGAATCAAATTCATCGCGGAGAGCACGGATGGTACACAGATTGAGATCAATCAGGAGCCTATTCCAGTCGATATCCGAGAAGGAGAACGCATGACGGTACCTGTAGATTGGAGTCCGAACAAGGATGGACGCTATGTCATCCTCGTCTATCTCGATGAGGATTTATCTGCGACTGGAGAACCCATCGATGTCTTGCAACCAGTAGACGAGGGATTACTTTCTGGAGAGGATCTTGGTTTCACTCTAATTATTGGTCTGATGTTCATCTTACTGGCAGTAATCCTAGTTGGCGTGGTAATGGTCGCCGTTCGTAACGGAGGAGATGGAGACGATTGGGACGACTATGATGAAGAATTCTGGGATCAAACAGATGAATTAGAGAAAGAAGAAGCAGCACAAAAGGATAGAGAACGTGCTGAGATCGCAAAGGCGCGTGCCGAAAATACACCAAGACCACAGCCGAAGCAACAAACTTCTACGGGTGCCGATCCACGACTTGAAGGCATGGACAGAAGGACCTATGATCACTGGGCCCAGCAGGGCTACAGCCATCAGCAAATTGTTGATTGGTGGTCTCAAAACAACCAGTGAATGAAACCGTTCGATTCATACCATACGGTTGACGCCGCTAATCCGAGGGAGCAGGAGGGTCGCTGACAGTGTACGACACTGAGGAAAGTCCCCTCTCCACGACGCAAGTGGCCCGGTTCATTCCGGGGGCCTGGGAGGGCCGGCTCTGCAGCAGAAACGAACCGCAGCGGGTGTGTGCGATGAAGCCGAGAGGCAGAGGTCGCCCGTGGACGGATGGAACGAGCAACCCCACTGGAGCAAGTCCAAACAGCCCCGACGAAGCGCGTCGACGAGGGGCGGGTCGGACGCTCAGTTGAATGCGACCAGCCGTATGGTGAACAGAAAGGGGCTTACTCCCTGCACCCTCACCCAATCAGTCAGCGTTAGCTATCAACAAGTGAAGCCTCGAATCCATCCACTTGTTCTTCAATCACTACATCCACCTCAAAGCCGACCCACGTCCCGTCATTACCTGCTAATCTATGCAGAAGCGAACGATAGAGAACTATCATGCTCGGAAGAAGTAATGACGATGTCAAAAGAGCGAGGATAATTAACAGCATCATCAGTACGAAGAAGTTCTGGAGACCTGGAATTGACACAAATAATCCAGCAGCAAGACCTGCGGATGTAGTCGTCGTAGTCTCAAAGATAGTCTGACCCGTCTTCTCAACCGCCTTGGAAATACCTCCAGGAGTTTCCCCCTCATCCTTGATTCGATCTACGATGTGAATCGAATCATCAACTCCAATGCCAAAGACGATTGTGCCAATCATGGCTGTGAACACGTTCACATTCACACTACCTCCGCGCATCAACAAGGGCTGCCAAAGAACCACGACACCAACCGCAGTCATGGTAAACACTGCAAGACGCGGCGACATGAACAAGAAGGACATGACGACGAGTAGTACCATCATAGTAGCGAGTGTTGTTTCACTCTGAGCCTCGTGGATACCCGCGTTAATGTCCAAAGAAACCGGAAGAGAACCCGTTAACAGCGTATTCTCAACCCCCTCCATATTCACAGCATTACAATTCAATGCAGATCCTTCTTCACATCCGCTACCAGTCAATCGTTGATCGATTAGTTTGCGTAGTTCTCCAGCATCACCGAGATTGATGTAGGGCTGATTGACATAAACAAGGGTCTTCGTCTCACCGAATCCACCGTCAGCATTCATCAACATCGAGCGAACCTCTGGAGAAAGTGTGTCGAATACCACGTTAACCATGGTCTCGCGGTCCGTCAACAGGAGAAATGGGCACTCAATTCCGGAGGTAGGATTATCCCAACAATCTGAATGAAGAAGACCCCAGAGGGTATCGTCGAAGATTATTGTCTCTGTAATTGGATCTTGAACAGTAACAGGAATGGATTTCAAAATTGTAACGAGTGAAATCGATGTGGTATTGTCAACTGTATCAATATCTTGAGTCTGAATCCGATCAATTGCATCTAGGATAGGTAAGTCCCTAATTGGAGCCGTGTCATTAACTCGACCACGATCTTCTGCATCAACAATGAACATATTCGTCTGACCCCCATTGAAGACACGGCTATATTCCGCTAGAGCCTCATAAGATTGGAGGCCTGGAGGCACTTCATCTGAAGAACCTGTGATGTCTTTACCGAGCTCATCGCTGAGAATCATGGCGCCATAAGCACTGAACAATAGTGTCACAACAAGAATCGTAGCAGGGGCGCGAACAGGTATTGTTCCAATGAAGGACCAAACCGAGTCATTCGCCGCACTCCTACCCTTTCTGTATCTGAGTACGTAGGAGAGAGCAGGAACCATAATCATTGATAGGAAGAAAGTAATCGCGATACCGAGCAACAATGTGGTACCAACGGTACGCATGGGTTTGATTGGAACCAACGAAGTCCAAGTAAGGACATTGAAACCAATGATAGTAGTCAATGCAGACAGCATAATCGCGTTACCGGTAGTGCATGCGGCATTCACCGTAGCCTGATGATATAGAACCTCATCCCAAGGATCAATTGGATCGATAGATTTGCCCTCACGCTCCGCTTCAAACATAAGTTGTGCATGTTCATCGAGCATCTCGTTTCGATTCTCTTCGATACGATTCACAAGATGAAGGGCGTAATCCACCCCAAGACCAACAAGGATAGGTCCAGCAGAGATAATCATTGGAGTGAGCATGATATCAAGGAACACTGTGGAGCCGAAGGTAATCATTAGACTTAGGATAATTGGCATCCCACAGATGACTACCACTTTGGGACTACGGTGAAGAACAATCATGGCCAAAGCCACGAAGGCAACAGACAAAGGCAACATTCGATCAACGAGTTCATCGTAGACCGCATCTGAAACGTCGTGCAGAACAGGGGTTAGGCCAGTTACAGTAATTGCTTCACGCGGAAGAATACCCTGACGACTAACATTCATTGAGGAAAGAGCATCATTGTAGGAAGTCCTGCAGAGGTCCATATCGGGCTCAAATCCACATTTTTCTAGCAAATTCTCGGTATGCTCAATGAAGGCCCGATGGTCGTATATTCGATTACCACTGTTCGGGTCCTTTGGGTCAACTCTACCATCAATCTCAGTCCCATTCATGTCGAAACGGATACCGATAACCACAACGGCAGTATCCCATATTCCATCGCCCTCATTATCAGTAATCCCATCTCCATCCTCATCCACAGTAGGATCTGGGTCTTGTGTATCTCGAACGAAATTACGCATAATAGGAGCTGCATTCTCCACATATCGATCGATGGTATCTTGATCAGATGGGATCGAATATCCATCAGAAGGAGTGGTAGATGTAACTGGACAACCTTCCGGGTCCGTAATTGGGATCTGGTACTTTTCTAATGCGCAATTGAATCGCTTGGCTGAACTGTTTGCTTCCTTGATTATCTGAGAATGAGAAAGTATCCAGACAACACCGTCCTCAGTTCCACGATCATCCTTGGCGTAATCTAGACCTCGCTTCAAGCCCCCTGCACCTTGATTTTCATCATCGCCCTCTATCCAACTAATCTGTCTAAGGATGTCCTGATCAGTGACGTTCTCTGTACCTCGACGATCGGCGTCAGCAATGGCGTTGTCCGTATGAACGTACAATAGGACAATGTCCGTGGACCATTGTTCCCTCACCTCAAGGAGAAGTTCGGTTGAATTAGCACCATCAGGGAGATAGACTTCTACGTCTCCATTAATCTGATGCTGGAACTCCATTGACTGGAGGAAGAACGGATAAGTCATCAAAAGAAGACAGACAATCACGAGGGCAGGTGCACGGAGGATGATTGAATATATTGTACTGAATACTGTGACTCTGAATCTATCAAGTCGTTCCATTACTACATCCAGATATTGCCCAATCGAGGAACTAAATGCATCATTGAGGCTTTCACGGACACTGGAAAGGAAAGCGACCAAGGCCATGAATGGAGGCCAGTTACCAATACTAGTGATGAACTCTGGAAGACTGAAACCCTCCGGGGGGGTATCGTCTTCTTCCGTCATATGTGTGGAGACACCAAGTCTGGTCATCAACAGTTCGGGTTCATTCGTTAAATCAGAACGATCTGATACGCTGAATTACAATTCGGCGCATCAATGTCCTTGCCCCATGAAGAACTAAGCCTGTGAAAGACATAGCAATCCCCAACATCGCTAACCAAGCGCCTGTTAGACCAGGGCCGACAGAAAGAGATATTCCGCCCCCTGTAATCTCCTCAACAGTATTGAGCATACCAAGGCCAATGGTCGTTCCAGAAATGAGAAGTCCCATTCCAGGAACTCCGAACACAAGAAGTGGTTTCTTGTGAGAAAGTGAAACAAGAGCGTAAGTGAGAACGGTTAGCCCATGCCCAAATGCGGAGTATGTGGATGATTTTGGCACGTCATATCTCACGGTAATAGGGACTTCACTGACCCTAAGCCCCTTCTCCATGCACTGGTCAAGAACTTCAAGTGTAGATTCCATGCCCTCGTTCTCGAAGGCAAGAAGGTTGAGAGCACGGCGATTGAACGCACGAAACCCGCTCTGTGTGTCCTTAACTCCGAGATCGCTTGTCAAGTTTGATGCAGTGTTAATCATAGAAATTCCAAGCCGACGATATAGGGGCATCGAATCACGCTTACTTTCCTCCATGAAGCGAGAACCAATGACTACGTCGACTCCATCCATATCCAGTTGTGCAAGCACAGCAGGGAGATCTTCCGGCTCATGCTGGCCATCACTGTCAAGAATTACTAGACGGTCAACATCCATCTCACGAGCGATACGGAATATTGTCCTGATTGCCGCACCATATCCACGATTAGCACGATGATGATGCACAATCGCGCCAGCTCTCGCAGCTAACCTAGAAGACGCATCAGAGGACCCATCATCTACACACAACACATCAGTTACATGGTCAAGACAACGAACTACGACGGATGCCACTGTTTCCTCCTCGTTAAACATCGGAAGGCCGACGAGGGTCCTGACTGGGCCTGAGATACTGCCCTGCATTGATCAAACTGGTGCACGGTGCATATTTAATCAATAGGCATTTACACATGAATTCTATAGTAGATTGAGAGATATTTGGGTATCGAAAACTCTGCATTGAGGCTAATTGGTGGCATTGGCCACCTACGATGGGCTCAAGACACATGGCCCATTAGCGTGAGTCATGACTATCTTAGTCACAGGTGGTGCTGGCTTCGTTGGCTCACATCTTGTCGACCGCTTGGTCGCTGATGGCCAAGATGTCCGCATCTTCGACAACTTCTCCAGTGGGCGCAAAGAATTCCTCTCACACCACGGAGATTCCATCCAGACTTTCACAGGTGATCTTCTCGACCTTGAAGCAGTTAAATCAGCGATGAAAGGCATTGATATGGTCTACCATCTCGCAGCAAATCCTGACATTCGACTTGGAACAGAAATCACAGATACGGATTTGAAGCAAGGAACTGTTGCTACTTACAATATCCTTGAAGCCATGCGTCTTGAAGGAACAAAACGTATCGCTTTCGCCAGTAGTAGTGTCGTCTACGGTGAAGCAGAAATTATGCCCACACCTGAGGACTACGGCCCCCTATTCCCGATCTCTCTCTATGGGGCATCCAAGCTTGCATCTGAAGCCCTAATTACCTCATGGGTCGGCACATTCGGACTCCAAGCTTGGATTTTTAGATTCGCAAACATCGTTGGTTCCAGAGGAACTCATGGAGTCATCTTTGACTTTATCCACAAGTTGCACCGCGATTCGAAAAGACTGGAAGTTCTAGGCAACGGACTTCAGGAAAAGTCGTACATGGAAGTCATCGATTGTGCGAAGGCAATGATCCATGTAGTAAAGAACACAAACAAGGAGATTAACTGCTACAACCTCGGTACGAAGGATACCTGTAGTGTTCGAAGAATCGCTGAAATAGTCCTTGAAGAGACTGGATGTGAAGATGCATCAATAGACTACACGGGTGGCGACCGTGGGTGGGCAGGTGATGTCCCTCGAGCGATGCTCGATGCTCAACGCTTGTTCGCATTGGGTTTCACACCTACTCACGACTCGGAAGATGCTGTACGCCTGACCGCGCGTGTCCTTGTTGAAGAAATAGGTAAACCCTGAATCAAGGCTGGAACGTACTATCCTCATCGAACAGGGATTCAGTCTCAATGGAGGCAATGGTTGCCATACGAATTACAGTTACATCAATCCGTGAAGCTTCTGGATAAATCGAGGTCAGTTCCCTATACAATTCGCTACGAACCATGTCAAGATCTGTAGCATCGACAACTGTAATCGATCGGACAGGTGGCTCCCCCCGAACCTCGAGAATGTACTCGACCATCCATTCCACTGCAATCAATGGGGTATCGTTGCTGCTGGTGTGTTCGCCTTCTTCCATCATTTATGATATCGTCATGCAAGCATATGAATGCATTGCTTTGTTGTTCAGAATGAATTTCTACTGCGTAAGAACAGCGTCACAATAGCACAACCAAAGATAATCATAACCATCCACCCGAATCCTTCGACTTCCGTAGAGGGACTGTCTATTGCCCAAGAAAGAGCTGAAAGTGTAGCTGGACCATCTCCCACTTCAACGTCCTCATGCACAACGACTAGTGTAGCCGAATCTGCATTGATTCCTTCAGGCCAATCGAATTCAAATACTGCATTGAGACCTGGGCCTTGACTCATTTCTACGCTCCCCCAAGAGAACGGTTTGATTGTCTTATTCCCATTCATTTCGATACTAATCACAGATTGAAGAACTGCAGAGTGGACCAACAAGCCGTTAGTCGCCTCTGCAGACGTAATTGTGACAGATGTCTCAAGAAGAAGTAACGTCAACTGTGTCCCTTCAATTTGAATTGGATTGGCAACTTCCACTGTAACAATCCCGCCAATATCATCCAACTCAATTGTCGCCTCGATGACTTCATGCGTCTTCCGAGCTGATTCCGCAGCAAGAAGTGACATCTGCAATTCGCCCCTAGACATCGAGGATGTCGCCTCTGCATGTCCATCCAGATGGTAAGTAGGGAATGGCGAAGTGTGATTCAATCTCATACGGCGATGCGTCGCAGCCTCGTTCCCTAGAGGATCTTCAATCACATCGTGTAAATCCACTCTGATTAGCCGCTCGCCATTAGACTCAACCATTGCAGCCACCCAGGGTTCATGATCAGCGCATACCTCGCACCAGACACCAGTCACATGTTCGAAAAGAACGGAGCCCCCTCCTCGAACCTGAACAATGGATTCCGCATTTTCTGCAGAAGATAATGGAATACTGAGTATCAGAGACAACATCAGTATCGCGGCTATGCGCCTCATACCTCTAGGACTAGACTCTTACGCTTGAAGAAAACGATTGTAGGTTCTAACAAATCCATGTTGAAACTGCCCTGTAAGCCACTCCACCTCCGTCAGGCTTGAAACGAGGCATGTGTCGCAAAGACCGATGAGCAAGCGCTGGTTCAACGAGCATCGGGCCGATCCATGGCGCCGTAAAGCACGTCAGGAAGGCTATCGTGCCCGTTCCGCCTACAAACTCAAACAGATCCAAGAGAAGTTTCCTGTATTGCGCAAGGGTGACATCGTTCTGGATGTAGGCTGCGCACCGGGAGGATGGACACAAGTCGCAACTGATGCTGTGGGCGAGGATGGATTGGTCATAGGTGTTGATCTCCAAACAACTGCTCCAATCGAAGGAGCACATCTCATTGCAGGTGACATCCGTGATGACCTTGTCAGGTCCACAATAACAGATACACTTCGTGGGCGTCCAATCAACACCGTAATCTCAGACATTTCTCCAGATATCACCGGCAGATATGATATCGATCAAGCAGTTTCTATCGAACTTGTTGGAATGGTCGCAGACTACACATTACCAATGTTAAACCCAGGAGGCGCCTTCATCGCAAAGATATTCCAAGGACCAGGGCTAGATGCACTAATAGCAGCATTGAAGAGACGTTTTTCCAAAGTTCATCGATTCTCGCCTGTGGCATCTAGGAACGCATCATCTGAGATTTACATTGTTTGCAGGAACCTGAAACCACACCATGGGGGCCTAAAGCAGACAGTCAGCGAGGAAATCGAAGGCGCACTTTCCAAGCTTGGCATCGTCATGAAAGAAGAGGATGAAGATATCGTCCCACCAATTACTGGATTTACTGTCCACCGGAGAACATCTGAAGAGGAATAAAACACTCTAAAATTAAGCCAACACCCTTCTTTTCGGAATATTATCCCGATGGTCAATTCTAAAAGAGGAAGCCAATACGACCGAACGCTAAGGAGCCACCGCACATGAGCAACGCTACCATTTGCACTTCATCCGGCGTCCCCCTTGAGGATAAGAGAAGCACTGCCTTCCCATGCCCTGGTATAGACGCTGAAGGGAAACCCTGCAAGGGTTCTATTGGTCGAAGTGAGATGTGCCGTAATCAGGGCGTCAGATACATTTGCCCAGAATGTGGATTCCGAGGCCCTTGAGGTGTGATCCACATGGGTGAAGTCATCGTGAAGTACAAGGTTATGCTAGAATCAGATTCGATGGGTCGCATTGATGATGTCTGCAAAGAGATTGATTCCATAGACAAAGAGGTTGGCGCAGTCCAATTCGTCGAAAAGAAACCTCTCGCTTTCGGACTCATGTTCATAGAGGTGACTGCTATCATTCAAGATGGAGAGGAATTCGATAACCCTCTCGGCAACTTTGAGGATTTAGTGAAGTCCTTTGAGGGTGTAACTGAAATTGAAACCCTTGAGATGGGCCGACTCTGACTGATTCGATTCAATACTGTGAGGCCTTTGCCTGCATGAACTCTCGCATAAGCACAGTTGCGTATGTACCAGGTGGAAGACTAAATCGGAATCGAAGACAAGCACCTTCAGGGTGCCAGACCTCACCTGTTCGGGGCCCATTCTCCCAACGTGAATCAAGGACTTCAGCATCGAGAATTGGTGCATCCTCGATACTGAACCCTTCAAACCGAGACGCAAACGCACGCCGGCTACCGTTGCTCGATAATCGACCTATCTTCTCTACCTGCCATGTCAGTCCATCGAGATTATGCTCCTTGAGTATTTTTGATTCGATATCTCCTGGTGCATGAGTTGCGACCTTAGATGTGGCCCCTGGCAACGGTCCTGTAACGGCTAGACGACTAAAACGGCAGTTTCGGATGCAACGTGCAAGATTTGTATCGTCGACCATGGCAACTTTTCCAACGTCGATTTTTCCTTCCGTTGAAAGCGGAGTTACGATGTCCCCAAGCACAGGTTCAGCAAGAGGAAGACCTGCATCAAGACGAGCTGCAAGAACATGATTGAATGCCATGGATTGAACAGAATGGACCATCATAATCTGGAGATTTCGTGGAAGTGTCAGAAATGCCTTCACATGATTATCTGGATGATCTACATAGGACTGTAACATGGCTCGCTCGTAGCCCAGATGATTCGGAGCAATTTCTAGGCAAGCAGCTGCATCTCCATTCTCACGCCACATCTCACGGAAATGACTGCTAGCCTCATCCTCAAACAGTCCTGGCATGCCGATGTAGATAGATACTGCTTGTTCAAAATTCGACTCAATGACATGGCGTCCGACAATAGGAGTAACTGGACGCAAGGACCCGAAACGCTGAGACCCCACCCAGTTTGGAAAAATACCCTCGCCAAGAGATACTTCCATAGCCTCCTTAATCGCCACAACACGTGACATTGCTGTCCTCGCGTCTAACGGTGAACCATCATCATCAGCACAACCACGTACTACGATAGTGAAACGATTAGCGTGATGTGCCCCCATCCCAACCTTCTGGTGCGTACGACCAATGATCTCAATCTCAACATCTGCGATTTCAACGTCTTGAATTGCAGCCTTCTGCGCATCAACAACCATCAATTGGGTAGTTATTGCCTTCTTGTCCTTAGTCCCAGAGAACCAGATACGATTTCTTGAGATTTTCAAAGAACTCGCAAGTCGATTCACGAATCGATTAGTTTCCCAATCACGTAGTGTGACACGAATGACCGTGAAACGGCCCCTAGGATCAAGAGAAGGGGTACGACCCACCTCTTCGACACGAAAATCCTCTGCACGCATCTTGAGAACGCCATTAATCCCTGGGCCGGAAGTAGCGAATCGACTCAGGCCTGCGGCAGTATCGAGGTCGTCCGTATCCACAGCCTCACCGGTTCCATCACAGAGAGAGGGAGGAGAAGGCCTTACCGGCATCCTTGACGACTGCCTTCAGAATCTTAACTGGGTCTTTGCCCTTGTTCGCACGGATGTACAACTCCGGATCATCAAGGTCAGGATGACCAGTAAAATAGTTGCAATAATCGACGTCCTTGTGAGCATTAAGATGAGTCCGGAAAACATGCAGTGTAGTATGATCCTCACCACTGATTCGGATACGAAGTTCGACACCTTCGTTCTTGAGAACCTTCATCGCCATGAGTTTGCCGAGATGAGTCCCCTTTTTGAGGGCTTCCACCGGGAATGACATTGCATACAAGGGAACAGGAGATATAGCAATCCTTCCGCCGTTGGGATTATCCACCATTGGGTCTCGTCGAGACCATGGACGGGGAGGCCAACTCTGGGATATCAGATATGGCTAACCTACTCGAACGGGCGACGCTACCCATTCTAATCATCACGATTTTGATGACTGCAGGCTTCGCTATCGGGTTCATCGACCCACCTTCATTCAATACAGATCTCACTACTTTCGTCCCTGAAGATGAGAATGATGCGATTATCGAAACCGTCGATGCCCAATTGTCGGAAACGGGTATGCCATTCTACACCCATATTACACGAGATGATGGCGGCAATGTACTATCATGGGATTCGATTTTGATACAAGAGGATGCCTTGGAAGATTTAGAAAATCAATCAAGTATGCAGAGTAATCTAATTTTATCCAATATCTCTGCACCAGGTATTCTCCAACTCGCACTCGATGAGTCGGAAGCAGGAGGAGACCTGAGTGATTACGATTCATGGGCTGCCTTCCTCAATGCGACTGTAGATGAAGACACAACTTGCACTGATGGTGCAGATGAAGATCTCCGCAATGCTGCTTCCCTTGGTCGCATGGCAATTGTACACAATGACCTCGATTTCGATCCTATTTGCAAATGGTTACTTGACCGCTCTTCAAGCGACCCAACTCCGACTGCCAGCAGTACCCTATGGATTCTTGAAATCCGTAACCAGATAGACCCAAATGCGCAGATGATGATGGAGGTCGTTATCGCTGATTTCTTCAAAGAGTTGTCCGATGAAGAGACCCTCCGTTTCCAAACCCTATCAGACGGCATAATCAGCCACGAATTGAACAATGAAGCAGTCAGTCAGTTGATTATACTCCTAGGAATCTCAATAATACTAGTCGTGATTATCCTAGCTGCAGCCTTTCGTTCAATCAGATTTGTTGGCTTCCCATTGGCTGCATTGACTGCATCCTTGGTTTGGACCTATGGATTCCTAGACCTCGCAGGTATGGAATTCACAATCTTGACTATCGCTGTAGCACCCGTCGTTCTCGGTCTAGGCATCGATTATTCAATCCATATGCAACGGACATATGAACGGAATCGAGGCAATGGAGAGCAACCTGCTGAGGCTTGGGTTAACGCATTCAAAGAACTTCGCGTGGCCCTTACACTCGCTGTTTTCACCACAGTTTGTGCCTTCGTCGCTAACATTGTTTCACCACTGCCACCTGTCCGTAACTTCGGCCTTGCTCTTGCTATCGGAGTAACAGCGGCATTCCTCTCATCAACAGTAGTCGTAGGGGCGCTACATGTCATTGTATCACGATGGACAAATGTCCAACCTGTCGAAAGTAACGGACGGAGGCTCTTTGATACTGATGCTAAGAAGATAACAGAGTTCCAAAAGAAAACCTCTGTGCAGGCCATTATCGCTGTACTCCTAATCACGATAGGTTCGATTGGTTATTCTGCTGTCCAACTTGAAACTCAGTTTGACCTTACCGACTTCCTATCAGATGAAATGGAAACTATGCAAACCCGCAATGCGATGTATGATTCCTACGAATCTTCCACATGGAAAGAAGTCAACATATTGATCATCAACTCAACAGGTGACGGTATTATTCAGGACGATACTAAATTCCTGACAGGGCTTTGGATTCTCGATCGAGAGATTTCGACAACAAGGGGAGTCGTAGCTCCCACTGGTATCTTGTTTGAAGATGCCAAACCATCCTATGATGGACCTTATCCAATTCTCCGTGATGCGATTGAAGCGGATTCTGATTTCGGTGAAAGATACAATCTGATGATTGCTGAAGGTCGCGTAGCAACGATGACAGATTATACAACCGGAGATGCTGCTGCTGCACTCTTTGAACTTAGTACTAATTCCAGTTCATCTTCATCTTTCCGAGGCTTGACCTTTGAAGAGCGCGTAAGTCGAACTATTGTCTTCAACGACGAAAAAATCGCTGCAGCAACCCACCGCATCGATGTAGAAGCCGCAGACAGTACAGATAGTCGCGAGATTATTCGTGAATTCAATGATGTCATACTCAAAGAAGACATTACAGAGAATATCGATGGCGAGGTGATGCTGACAGGGTACCTTGTGAAACTGGAATATGTCCTAGATGCTTTGAGCACTTCTCAGATTAGTTCGACAATAATCAGCCTCATCGTGTCCTTCTTCGTTCTTCTTGTTTTGACTAGACGCTTCGCTCCATCCTTCATCGTCATTGTACCAGTTACACTTGCCGCTGTATGGGTTGTTGGTTCAATGGCAGTTCTCGGAATTCACTGGAACGTACTGACCGTGATGATAACAGCATTGACTATTGGCCTAGGTATCGATTACTCAATCCACATGTGGAAACGGTTCGAGACATTAGTTGAACGAAAAGTTCCGCCATGGGAGTCTCTCCGAATCACCAACTCCACCACTGGAGCGGCTCTCTGTCTAAGTGCTCTAACCACTGCCATAGGATTCCTGGTACTATGGTTCTCACCTATGCCAGTGATTCGTGATTTCGGGCTCGTAACTGCCCTAACTGTAATCTTCTCACTTACGATGGCACTTGGTCTACTCCCGCTCCTGCTTGTATACGAGGCACAAGCTGAAGAAAGCGATGACTCATTCCAGGAATGAAGATACATCGATTCTCTGTTCGCGGCCCAATAACAGAAGAGCCATCCAAAGCGTCATGGGAGAACAAGCCCGTCTTTTTCGATTGGCACGCCGATATACCTCCTTGAATTCGAGCCCACTTTCAACCACAATATAATCGCAAATTGAACGCCACTTGTTCAACATCGGATCAGGTAATCTATCCTCTGAAAGAGTCAGTGATTCCTGCGTGGCGGTTGATTCAACTCCCTCAACCACTACCGTTTGTGTAGCAACTATCTCTGGTGATGGCTGTCCATCAGAGGCCCCCATAGAATCATCCATTGGAATACCAGAAAGCATTCGACGCATCATCGGTGACCAACCAAGAGGAATCTCAACATCACGCAGATTGGCATTGCACGAAATGATACTACCATCAATCGAAAGCCAACCATTCTGAATTAGAATCTCCAAGAGTTCACCCGCACCCTTGGAATCTGTCCAATGAAGATCTAGGCTCCATATTCTCATCACTGTATCAGAGGGTGAACTATTAGGGTCGAGTTCCTGAAATGTCACGGCGAGCAGACGGCGAACCTCAATCTGGTCCTCGACAGACATTATGTCATCTTGGGCATCGGCAGGACTTCAACTCCTCGCGAACAGGGTGTATCCCATGGAGGCGGAGACGGGAGCACCTTCAACGGCCTATGATTCCATCAAAGAGGAGGTAATAATGCCTCGCAGTCGTTGGAAAATAATCGCACTTGTATCGGCTGTAGTCATCCTTATTCTGGGCTATATTGCCTACTCCGCACTCGGAGCTTATCTAACACGTACTGACCCAATTCCTCTGGAAAATCATGTGGTGATTGACGTCGAAGGGAACATTGGCCAAGCGACTTGTATGAATTGGTTGGATGCAAGACATCTGATTGTCTGCGACGCAGGGGAAGGGAGTGTCATTGTCTATACTCTGTCCGAGAATCAACTCATTAAGGACACGACTCTGTTGAGTGGGCTACAGAATCCCCATGGCATTCACATTGACAACAATACACTGTACCTTTCCGAACGTGGACGGCTAACTGCTTATCCATTTACTGGAGAACTTCCAAGCGAATGGAACTTCACTGAATCTCGTATTCTTGTCGAGGGCATCCCAGCAAAAAATCACCAAACAAATGCGGTCCATGCAGGCCCGAACGGGACCCTGATTTGGCATTCGGGAAGTACCTGCAATGTCTGCGAAGAGGAAGATGACAGAAATGCAGCCCTGCTTATGGTTAATCCAGATACTGGTGAACATTCCATTATCGCCAGTGGAGTCCGAAACTCCTTTGATGGGGCCTGGATTGAAAATGTAGGATACGTATTCACCGATAACGGTCGCGATTGGGAAGGAAACGACTTCCCCCCTGAAGAACTCAATCTACTTGAGATTGGAGCAGACTACGGATGGCCAAACGATATCCCAGATGACCCCGTTCCTGAAGGAACACTCGGACCTATTGCCACTTTCACGCCACACAGTTCGGCCAACTCTATCGCAGTTCGCCCAGATAATGCAACAGTAAACGGGGGAGAACATTCACTCTTCGTTACCGTTTTCGGTTCATGGAACGCAAATCCTGCAACAGGTGGGACAATCGTTCGCGTCGACCTATTTGAGGATGAAAATTCAAGTCAAGGTTGGAGAGGAGATACAACCGTGATTGTGGAAGATGTTTTCGGAGTCCTACCGATTGCATTCCATCCAAACGGAGATCTATGGTTCGCCAACTACATGTCAGGACAGGCACACATCGTCAGAAACGATTCATGATGGGTGTTGGTTCATATCCTGTCGCGTCATCAAACTGGCAGAATGACCAGAGACTATGTCGCACGTGACCCGCGCACAGGCAAGCGCATCTCCACAGGCAAGAGAGCCAAACATGTTCAGAAAGCAGCATTCAGCGCGCCTGAAGGGCCATGGAAATCTCTTCTCCCCGAACAAATTCGTGATTTGCTTGATCGAAAGGTATCCAGTGTTGAAGTCAGCTATATGGATGAACGCCAACTTCTCGATCGTTTTGATGCGATTCGAGGGATGCCTTCGCTACCGAGAAAGGATGACGAATATGTGCATCGCATGGTCTTAGATGGATTATGCTCCCGCTCTGCAGAAGAGCGAATTGCCTGCCTCGATGTATTTCTAGTCATATCACTTCGCGAGACGGATGAGATGATGGAAATGCTCGACGTCATGGTCGATGATCCAGAACCAAGAGTCAGAACTCATGCGAGAAAGGTTCTAATCGATACAGCGCCAATCTTCCCATCTGCGTTGAGAGACACTATCGCACGGCTCGTTCGCTCCGAAGAACGATCTGCACGAAATGACGGATTTAATGCATTAAATCAAGCTGCTCGCCAATGGCCAGAGGTAGGAGTACATCATCTCGACGAGTTGATTCGCGAAGACGAGGTTGATCTTCGCCGACGCTCGGCACGGGTCCTCAAGTCTATCGCTCAGCGTGCAGGAGGAGCAGGTTGGGATCTTATTGGCTGGACTCTTGATGATGAAGATTCTGAAGTACGTCGGATAGCGAGTAGGACCCTTCCTATGCTAGCTGAATCTGCTCCCAACATTGCACAAATCATGATTGAAGAAACCTTGTTCGATGAAGATGACGAGGTTCGTCAGAACTCGCTCAAAGCCCTCGGACGTATGGATAAGGATGATTCCAGAACTAGGACACTAATCCTCGATGGATGCCGCCATAATGATGCAAAAATCCGTATGTCCTGCGTGAAGATGTTGCCAATTATCCTTGGTGAGGTGGAACGACGGCAAACTGCGCTTGAATTACTAATGGATGAAACTGATTCTTCGATTCGTAACCGCCTAGAGAATATGGCGAGGGACCTTGCAATCGAAGGTACAGAAAGCGAACGCAATCGATTCCTTGCACCCCTTCCAAAAGTGGAAATGGAGGACGGGACAGAACATACTCCAATTACTGAGCCAAAGTCGAAACCCAATGATAGAGACAAAAATTCACCGTCACAAAACGATTGACGCGCCGTCAGCGTCATATATGGGTGCAAGGTCGGCAAAACGACGAACATGAGTGAAGGCGCCGATGACCACAAGCTCGAGCAGTTCGAGCGACTCTGGGATGGCTGGACCCCTAAGGGCCAGAACATGACCAAAGCCCACAAGTTCCGCCACTACATGCGCCAGCATGTCCTGCAGATTCTCCCTGCAAACCGCAAGAGGGGTAACAAGCAGCGTTTCCTAACCAAGGATAACTGTCGGAAATATTGGATGGGTGAACTCCAAGCGGAGATTGAAGCCGCCGACTCGTTCTGAAGGTCGGTTCCAACATGCCTCCACTTCGTTTCACGGATTGGAATCTCCATCCTTCAATCCAAAATGCCATTGATTCCCAGGGGTGGGAACACCCTACTGAAATCCAGCGTGACGCTGTTCCAGCAGGCCGTTCTGGCCAAGATGTCATTGGGCAAGCACGCACTGGATCGGGTAAGACGGCGGCCTTCGGAATACCCATCATTGAACGCGTTGAAGCGAATGGTGCACCACAGGCAATCGTATTATGCCCAACCCGCGAACTTGCAACACAGGTCTGTGAAGAAATCAATTGGTTACAAGGTGACCGAGGCCTATCCATTCTTCCGGTATACGGTGGAACTGATCTTGAGAGGCAAGCAGCAAAGTTAGACAATGGTGTCGATATCATAGTTGGAACTCCTGGCCGAGTCATCGACATGACGAAACGTGGACACCTGGATCTCGCTTCAATCTCAATTCTCTGTCTCGACGAAGCAGATCGTATGCTAGACATGGGATTCTGGCCCGATATCTCTTGGATTGTCAATAATATGCCAGAGCGGTCTCAGACCCTTCTATTCAGCGCAACCTTCCCACAGGAGATTATCGACGCCACTGAGGAATTCCTCACGGACCCAATCACAGTCATGAGCGAGGATCTCGAAGTAGAGGTCCCAGAAATAGATCAAAAGTGGATTCGAATCGGTCGCGCCAACAAACTCTGGGCAGTCGGCCGAATTCTCTCAAGTATGGAAAGTGATGATCAATGTCTTATTTTCTGTAACACAAAACGGATGGTTGAACTTCTTGATGAGCGTCTTGGAAAGCATCGATTTGAATGCTCAACTCTACACGGAGATATGTCTCAAAATAAGCGTGAGAAGGTCATGAACGGTTACCGTGATGCAAGTGTCCGAATATTAGTTGCAACTGATGTAGCTGCTCGTGGACTCGATGTCGACGGCGTGACAATTGTCATCAATTACGATTTGCCTGATAATCCCGAGGACTACGTCCACCGGATTGGTAGAACAGGACGCATGGGTCGTAGTGGAACTGCTTGGAGTTTTGTAGGCCGTGAGGATATGCTACAACTAGACCGTATTCGTTCAACGTGGAATCTAACGATTGAACAGACCGAAGCTCCTGAACTACCAGAGGATGTGAAGCGGGATCCTATTCGTGCACGTATGGATTGGTCTGAATCCTCTGATCCATTCGGAATGGTTCGCATCTCCATTCATGCAGGCTCCAATGTAATCCGCAACACACTCCACCTCTCAGATTGGATTATGGAGAACGCCAAGGTCAAGGAACTCGCCATTGGGGAGATTCAGATTACAGATAGCAACACATTCGTGGATATACATTCTGAATCTGCCCAACGGGTACTCGAGATTATCGAACGGCGCGATTTTGAAGGACAAAGATTGGAAGCGAATCTCGCGACTCGCTGATTACTACTCTTCCTCTTCAGTCCAAGAGAGACTAGGTCGCGTAATTGCAAACACTGCCAAAACCACTGAAAGCAGTAAGAGGCGGAATCCGCGACCAACTGAATCATGATGTTCCGTCGTAACTCGGTCACAAGTGGCAGAGATGATACCCTCGCAGGCTTCAACAGCACTTGCATCTCCACCCGTTATCATAATCCATGTACCCCAAAACCCGAAGAATGCAAGCCCAGAAAGCACGGCGACTCGGGGTGCATCCTCACGAAGTGTGTCCAACTGTACATCTGCACGAATCCCCTGTAGAGTGGGTAGCCTCTTCCAGAACCGACGCACTTCAACTCGCGCACCGGTCATATTGAACCAAAGTGTCCATCCAATAACGAGAACGATAAGTGAACCATATCGAAGTACGAAATCATGGAATTGGTATAGGATTGCATCGCAACCAACGACAGCTCCTGCAGTCCCCTCACAACCATTGACGGCAAGTGGGTACAATACAATAAGACGGACCATATTCAGTAAGAATATGATAATCGCAGCATAACTTAGGTGACGTAACTTGGTTCGAAAATCGAATGCTGGGGTAAGGAGGATCATCATTGATAGGAACAGGAACTCGTGAATCCCTGCACACTCATCTGACACATAGAGTGGGATGTATCCGTCCACGAAATCGGGATGAATCAGATTAACCTGCGTTAGAGGGCCGGTCGAATGGGCAACCACTTCCGTCGAACCTTGCCATATGAGGTTTGATATCGTAGACCATAACCATGCTTCCACTAGTTGTAATGGCAACAAAGTGTTGGCCGGTTCGATTAGCCATCGAAAAATAATTTCACTCATTAGAAGAATAAGAATGAGACCGACAACAGCCCCAATCATCCTCAGGAACTCGGACAATGGAATATCATCCGATGGGCGGCCCACGACTTCCCGCATAAGCAACCATTCGCCCCAGTCCGTTTCAATATGCCTCGGCTAGTATGGGGAATTGTTCATTCACAATCAAACCGTTGAAGAACGGCATCATGTAGGACGATACATGGCCGACGTCCGAGTAGTCGATGTCGTGGGATTCCACTGTCCCGTCCCAGTCCATGAAACACGTAAAGCCCTCAGTGAAATGAAGAGTGGAAGTGTTCTCGAAGTAATCTCTGACGATAGAGAAAGTCTGCGTGACATACCAGCTCTCTGTGACCGAATGGGTATTTGCCTAGTCAAAGTGGAAGAGAAGGCAGGAGAATACACCTTCACAATTCTCAATGAGGAAAATGGAGAGGTGGTTACTTGACTAAATTCATCGAAGAAGTTTCGGATGTGCCTGCTGATGCTCGCCTACCTACACCTCATGGCGATTTCCGAATTCGTGTCTTCCACGACCAGAATGGTCTCGATCATGTCGCCCTTACTCTAGGCGATATGTCTGGCCCCGACCCCGTTCTTGTCAGAGTTCATTCTGAGTGCCTTACAGGCGATGCATTTGGGAGTCTGCGATGCGATTGTGGACCTCAGTTGGATGCTGCTTTGAAGGCTATTTGTGAGCGTGGATGGGGTGCACTCCTCTACCTGAGACAGGAAGGACGGGGGATAGGACTCCATGCAAAAATCCAGGCTTACCGTCTCCAAGATAAAGGAGCAGACACATTGGATGCAAATCTCAAACTCGGATTGCCTGGTGACGCGAGAGACTATGCAATTGCGGCTCAAATCCTGCAAGGTATAGGAGTTGAGAAGGTCGCATTGCTAACCAATAATCCTGACAAAGTAAGTCAACTTGAGAGTCACGGTATTTTCATTGCTGAACGTGTCTCCCTAATCGTCGGAATCGGAGATGAGAATGTAGGATATTTACGGACGAAGGGAGAACGTATGGGACACGCAATTGGACTAGACGATCTGTCAAACTCTGAGTAGAGTTCCTAAAGAGAGTAAAAGAGTGGGCCCGCCCAGATTTGAACTGGGGTCTAATGGTCCCAAACCATCAAGTATAGGCCAAACTAACCCACGGGCCCTTGTTCAGCCCAACGAAATGACTGCCCGTCATGAATGTTCCTCAGAGTAGACGATACTCCCCGGTGCCCTCACGGATAAGGGCCCCTTCAATCTCAGACATCTCAATCCACCGATTAACCTCATCCTCATCGACACCAACCTTCATTGCTTCTCGGATTAGGACCTCCATATCGATCAAGCCATCCTCCCTCGCAGCGGACTGAATCATCTTCACTGGATTGGGTTGGGTAGAACCACCGTTACGTGGATTTAATTCTGGTCGACGAGCCAAGGCATCCTCCAACTCCTTACGAATCTCTGGAGGAAGGTTGGCAGATGAAACCGCATGCGCCATCTTCCCTGCATCATCAAAGGACTGTACGATGGTCAGAGATGATGAACCACAATGACGACAGGTGATACTACGTTGTCCCGAACGACCACCACTAGCACGGCCACAGGTTCCACAACGAAGCATGTCCCAACGTGGACCCCCCATCGATGATATTCTAAAGCGAGAGTGTTTGAGCAATTCGGATTAAAGAGAAAAATTTCCGCCGCCATCACTCGCCGAACGTAAACCAGTGGAACTACTCGTCTCACGAACACGGCCAACTGGCCCTCCTATACCAAGAGAGTCGGGCAGAATAAGTGCAGCAATGACACCACCCCAATGGCCTTCGGCTGCAGTTACTTCATCCACGGCGATACCATGTTCGATAATCTCAAGATCACGACTAGCCAAACGCCTCTGCATCTGTCGTTTCAGAAGTATTTCTGTCTCTTCATAATCTTCCTCTGTAGCAATAGTAGCGACAATAGCTACCTCCTCCCCCTCAGGGGTATTGCATCTAGCCCATGCGGCTCCAGCGCATGCTGTACCACCATCCCAAGAGTATGCAACAGAAAAATGGCATTCGACAAGGCTTCCCATCGGCAAAGATCTAGGTTGCTCAGCGGTGAAACCCATCGGAAGCATGGCTCCCTTTACTTGAACAAGGCGACAATCCCCTAGTCCAAGATCAACTAGACATTGATCAAATGCATCCTCCTCAGACTCACCCCAGGGGGCAACAGCAGTCATCAACCATCCACCAGTCGGCGTCCCAGTTGCCTGAGTTTTTGATGCGCTTGGAGCACTACTAGGTCCGCCAATGCTGAAGTCCATGTGATTCGGAGGACCTTCGGGTTCATCAACGGGGAGGTCTGTCTCCATACAATGGCCGCCAATTCACCATCACTCTCGATGAGGGCGACTCCAGCCCTCTTCATCCTAGGTTGGGTGGTAGCTGCTATGGGTTACTTCAGCATTCTATCTGAGAACATCGCAGCCGGAATTGCAATTCTCGCATGGACTACTTCGGCCACATTCATTCTTCTTGACCGAATGGCAAAGTATCGAGCTGATATCCGGCCACTTCAAAATGAGTGGGCAGATGAAGAAACCGAAAATGGGTCCACAGAGATCGAACCTCTGACTAATCCACTAGACTTAGGACTCGATGTCCCTCTCTAATTAGAGAAGACGAATTGATTCAAGATTCTGGGGTGCTGCAGTTCGTACCTTGAACGTCTCTGTGAGAGTTTTTCGGAACTCATTGCACACTGTATCATCCCCATGATGGCAAATGATTCGGCGAGGTTTTGGATTGAGCGCATTGACATAATCAAGCAGTTGACGCCTATCAGAATGCCCAGAAAATCCGTCGATTGTGACGATATCACATTTGACATCGACCATCATAGTATGCCCATCCTGTGCCATCGGTACCTCCGAATAGCCCTCTTGGAGGCGACGACCAAGAGTATTCGATGCCTGATATCCAACAAATGCAAGAGTTGCCCGATCGTTCGGCGCCCAGTGTTGAAGATAATGTAGAATCGGCCCACCAGTCATCATACCACTCGTTGCAAGTACAATACAGGGAGAAGGATCGAGGACTATCTGCTCCCGACGCTCACGCGAATCTACAGTTCGGAACCATGGGGAGTTGAATGGGTTTTCATCACCTCCTCGAAGGACCTGTTGACGAAGATCACGATTCAAGAAATTTGGATGAGATGCGTGAATGGCTGTAGCCTCAGCAATCATCCCATCTAACCAGACAGTGCACGGATCGCTAGTGAAATCCTCGGATTTGAACAACTGATCAATTGCTACCATCACTTCCTGAGAACGCCCCACGGCGAAAACTGGACAGAATATTTTACCTCCACGCGCAAGTGTCCTACGAATGAGATCCTGTAACTCATCAGTCGCCTCTTGACGTGTAGGTTGGAAGGAAGATCGCCCCCCATAGGTGGACTCGATTACTAAGGAATCAACACGAGGGAAGCGAACCGTCGCAGCATCGAAGAGCCAAGATTTCTCGTATTTGATGTCGCCTGAAAACAGGAGGCGATGAAGATTCTTGTCTTCACCAATCTCGAGATAAACCGAAGACGAGCCAAGAATATGCCCTGCATTCTCCATCGTCATCTTCATGTCAGGAGCAACGTCAATCTTCTGCCCATATTCAATATCGATTACATGCTTAATGCACATCTCGATATCTGCTATATTGTAAGGTGCTTCGTCGCCATGCTCCATCCGACTAACCTTGATGTAATCTTGCTGAAGCAAAGCCATCAAATCTCTAGTTGGAGGAGTACAGTAGACAGGGCCACGGTATCCAAACTTGAAGAGAACAGGTAGCATACCGATATGGTCAACGTGTGCATGAGTGATAATTACGGCGTCAATGTTGTCGAGTGGAAGTAGTTCTGGTGCATCAAAGAAAGGTTGAATTTCTGAACGGTTGTTAGTGGGCTTCGCACCACAGTCAACAAGCACACGACTCTCATTAGTGGTGACCATGTGCATTGCCCGACCAACCTCACGATATGATCCAAGAGCTGTCAAACGAACCCAAGGAGCACTGGAACGCTTCGGCCGATAGATGCGGCTACCGAACTTTCGAAACAAATCTCTCCTCTCAGCCGCCGTCTCTCGGCGATACCGACGGATGTTGTTGAGCGTCTTCGATTCAATAGCAGGAGAACGTTCCGCACGGAACAACCAACCAAGTCGGTCTCTAAGTTCCACAAGATTGGACCCTTTAGGGCCAATCGCTGTTGAGGGATCATGGCATTCGATTGTAACCTCAGATAGTGCAGGATCAATCCAGATATTGGTAAGACCTGCTTCTTCGGGAAGAAGTTCTTTGACGGTGGCCATGACATCTTCCTCCTTCGCCAATATCGAAGAATCGGGCCGTACAACAATCCGGCGACGTATCGCCTTAGCTAACTTTACCGTTAGTGCATTCCCCTTCTCCGAAAACACATCGGGCGTCGGTGTGATGAGGGCAATTGTGCCCGCTTCTAACTCTACAGTGTATGGAATGCCATCTGGGATAACCTCCTTGGCCTTCTTCTTAATCTCGCTCAATGTCAGTCTCACGGATTCAACTCCTTTCATCCCTCAGCATCCGCACGTAAATCCGAAGATGACGCGCGAACGTCAGGGAATTGGATGGCGATTAAAGTCGCTTGAACAGAGCCTCTAGCTCTTCCTGAGGAACCAATTGGTATCCGTCCTTTGGTGTGATGACGCAGACATCCATACCATTGCCAGATGCAGCGTCACGTTGAGCAGAAGCAAGAAGTGCACGGGCAACAACCTCGACGGCCTCGTCGCGATTCATACCCTCGCGGAACTTATCCTCGAGCACACCATACATGTAAGGGGAACCTGAACCTGTTGCGCAATAGACATCAGGGATAGAACCGCCAGCAGAATCGATTGAGTATACATGTGCACCCTCATCATCCACGCCAGCGATTAGCAACTGAACCCAATGGGGTCGACCACCGAGGATGTTCGCGGTAAGTGTAGCAGCCCCCTTTACGGACATCTGCGTGCCACGCTTTAGTTCAAAAAGTGCAAGTTCAGCTGCAAGAGAACGACTGAGTGCCTGGGCATGTCCTACAAGGCCTGCAGTGGTAAGTGCGATGTTGTCCGCAATACGGAAAAGCTTCTGAACTGATTTATTGGCCACGAAATGTCCCATCGTAGCACGATGATCTGCACCTACAACAACGCCTCCGTTGAACGTGACTCCGACAGTGCTCGTTCCAGTCTTGGTTTGTTCCATCATGCCGTCCATAGGTTCACAACCTGCCCCTCGCCGATTGACTTGGGACAAAAAGGAAGAATCAACGGCCCCTTATGAATACGCCGTCAACTCTCATTCAATAGCGCTGAAGACCCTCAGATTCATGACCGGCCGCTGTGAAACAAGGACTATGGCAGGCGAGGATGAGCCTCAATGGATTCCAATTGGAAGAGCATCCAGGACTGCCGAAATGCAAGAAGGCGAGACATTTCACTGGATGGACGGACGTTATCCAGACCCTCCGATACCCACCTCCTCCGATGGGACCATTATCCATCGAGCTGAAATCCGCGACATAACCGGACTCCCCCAGCTCCTTGATTGGGCTGCTGAAGGTGACATATCGATTATCGACACACGCCACCTCATGAACAGGAAAACAGAGTTCAACGCAGTCATAGAGGAACTTGCAGAATTTGTCGAGAGGGATCTAGGCGGTGAAATCGTTCAGGTTGGTGATTCTAGAATCCTCATACTCCCCAAGGGAGTCCGTGCAACACAATCTGCTGATGAAAGGCGGTGAGCACATCGATAGTCGAATCGACCACCCTTGTCCGATCTGCTCCCACGCCGACGGCTTGCTTATGACTGTCCACATAGATGAGATCCCATACTTTGGAGAACATACACAAGTAACGCTTGCTTGCGAATCGTGCGGATGGAGAAAGACAGATTTCATTCCAGCAGAAGCCCGAGGACCAACTGGGCATCGACTCATCGTGAATTCAGAACACCTCGACGCTCGTGTCATCCGGTCATCCAGTTGTACTGTTAGAATACCTGCACTTGGATTGGAGGTTGAACCTGGATCTGCAGCATCGGGTTATGTCTCTAACGTTGAAGGTGTATTCATTCGTTTCAGAGATACGATGATGATGATGGAACGTGGCCATGATCCAGAATACGATGCTACTGAAAATCTAGAGAAAATCCAGCATATTCTCAGCATATTGGAACAAATTCTGTCAGGAGAAGATTGCACAATGGAACTCATCCTCCTTGACCCTCTGGGCCATAGTGGGATTCTCCATGCAGATACCGAAACTTGGTCACTTAGCGAAGAAGAAGTCGATGCACTTGCCGTGGGCCCAGAGATTCCTGTCTTTGAAGTAGGCAAGGACTAATCAAAGCGCATCTGGTGCAAGAAAGTCCTCAATTCGGTCCTCAAAAGCACTACGTTTCTCTGCGATATCGGATAACCACTCTGTGGCCTTATCGATACAAATCTTCTTGATCTCACCAGCAAGCATGTCACCTGCAGTGTAGGCTCTACGAATCTCCTCCAATGCTGCATCATCTGACTCGAAAAAGGTGAGGAGATATTGGAATGCCACGTCCTTATCACAATCACCACCAAGACGACGATGTTCTTCGACTGTGGGCTGCCCTCCACTGAATGCACGCTTGACCTTCTTTTCCATAACTGAAATCTCATCATCAAGGAAGATTGTGGTTTCAGGCCGACTCGACGACATCTTATCCCCAGTCATACCGATAGCAAATCGATGGTAAGTAGAAGAAGGAGGTAAAAGACCCAAACCACCAAGACTTCGTTCAAGTGCTAGTAAGGCCATCCTTACCGCACCTCGGTCACTTGATGTAGCACCAGGTAATTCGATCAAACCATGCTTTGGATTAGAGAGGATATCAGCGAATCCGAGAGGTGCAAGAGAAGAATGAATCGCATCAAATACTCTACTTCGAACATCTCGGTCGATACGACCACGTTCACCTACACCGAGAGAAACGCTGTTTTCATCCTGAATTGAAAGTCCGATTGAAAGCCCTCCTGCCTTTCTAGGCTTGACATTGAACCAATTGGTTCGCGCAGCAAGATCGCGAGTCAGGCGGAGATGCGGATCTTGATCAACTCCAACTGGCACCACAATCGGACGTAAACCTCCATACTCATCCAACTGAGGGTGAAGGATGTCTCCAGCTTGTACCATGGGCGCTTGGACATGAGCTAGATTTGTCTCCCCACGGAAACCATAGATCGATTCCATCTCTGAAAGATTAGTGCGCTTTCCAAGAGTAAATCCAAGACGCTGGACAATGGGACGAGAGCTCTGGAAGTAAACTGATGTCCGATCGGGATCTAGACCTAATGCAGCATAGTTCCACACATATTCCTTCAAGGCGTTCTCCCTACATTCCTCTAACGACATTCCACGTGTCGCATGAGCTTCAAGGTCCGCCACAGCAATTGTAACGTCTGCACCCTGAGATTGAAACCACTTAACCTGCTCAATCACCATACTGTGACCCAGATGCATTCTTCCTGAGGGCATAAGGCCAGTAAGGACACCAAATGGATCCTTTCGACGAGCAGCATCAAGAACAACACCAAGATCTCGCTGTGCAAAGACAACCCCCCGACGATGCAGCATACCCGGATTAGGAATATCTAGACCCTCCATGGTCCCCAGACCAAACTCGTCCCGAATCCTCGCATAGTCTGTCGACTGCTGGGACGACCACGGATCGATGCGAAGGTCTTCTGCCACAGACATAGGTTCCGCCATGATGGGATGAATGCTTCTCTTGTCACAGGCGTATGTTCTCAATTCGCCGAGGATATGAAGTCCTACCGAGGTTTCACGAGCCCATGGGCAAGGTCATGGTCCTCGGAACAGGCCTAGTTGGCGGATGGGTAGCCGACCGTTTGGCTGTTGAAGGACATGACGTAATTGGAGTTGACACCACTGCTTCCGCTCTTGAAGGACGTAATCCAAAGGTTCTCTGTATCCACGGATCTGCAGAAATTGAGTTGTTAAGAAAATATGCCCCGGATGTTATTGTTAATGCTCTCCCTGGACGTGTCGGCGATCGAATTCGAGTAGATTTGGTTATGCAAGGTTTAGCAGTCGCTGATCTCGCCTTCACAGCTGAAGACCCGAGAGAACATGATGAATTAGCAATCAAGGCTGGAGCATGTCTCGTCTACGATGTAGGCGTGGCACCTGGACTATCCAATCTACTACTCGCTGAAGGGAATCGACGTCATGGACGATTAGTCAATGGCCGAGTACGAGTCGGAGGAAATCCGGTCAAACCTGATGATAATTGGAGTTACATGGCTCCTTTCTCACCAGAAGATGTAATCGAGGAGTATACACGGCCAGCGAGAATCTTACGAGAAAATGAGATTGTAACTGTGCCAGCAATATCGGAAAGAGTTCTGTTTGAGGTAGAAGGCCGCGGAGAGATGGAAGCATTCCTCACTGATGGGTTGCGTTCCGTTCTCGATACCGTGGATGCAGAGAATCTAACTGAGGCTACGGTGCGATGGCCTGGGCACATCAATCAATTCATTGAACTAGGTGACGAATACAACGAGAAAGAACTTCTCGAAGCATGGAGGTGGAATCCGCAACGTAGTGAGTTCACTTGGATGGAAGTACTAGTCGAAGGAGATGGACGAACTCGTTGGGTGCTTGATGATGAGGGAGGGGCTCAAGGATCCTCGATGGCACGTACCACAGGTGCAATCACCTGCGCCACTGTTGAACACCTCTTAGAAGCAAATGTCCCCGCAGGCGTCCACCCACCCGAAGCCTTGGGAACCTCATTCCTCGACCGCTGCCTAACACATTACGCTGCAAATGAAATTCGTATTGTAGAAACAAGAGAACGTTGACTTACTCCTGCTCAAACAGGGAACGATAAGTGAATTGATTGGGATTATCACGATTAATCAGGCGACGCATTTGGAACACGGTGAGGACTCCCACAACGAGAGCGATTACGGGTAGGATAATGTCCATCTGAGCTACCGGGCGGGGTTCAACGAGCCAAGTGAATCGAATTGATGAATCTTGGAATCCAGAAGACCATTCGAAGAGATCGGTCACATGCTCTCCAATAACAATCATCGGCGTTAATCCATTGAAATCACTGACTTCGATTTCCACCTCATCTATCGATGAGGAGAATTGAATCTCAACCTTATCACCAGGAGCAATTGAAACATAGACCTCTCCAGATACAACCCTCCAACCAACACGAAGATGTCGATCCATCTCATCCAAAAGGGGGATGTCTGTACCATTCATCCAACGAACAGATTCCACTTGCAAACCGGGCTCTGTGGAGTTCACTAACGATACAACACTCGTGCCAGGTGTAGACCACTCACCTACATTGACTGATGGTTGATTGAGGATAATCGAGTTAGAACCGTTAGGAGTGATGGAAGCTGGTGTTTTACTCGTGTGGTACTCACCGGCTGTAGTGAACCAAAAAGGTTGATCCTCAATCCATGCAAGGACGTCTGAATCCTTACGCACATTGAGGTCACCCAACTCAGCAATCCATCGTAAGACCACGGGTGTGCCATCATCCATACTCGCCTCAATCGCTTCGATGCTTGCGACATTCTTCTCTAGGGATCCAGCATCGAACTCAATGGTTTGGATACGTTCGTCACCAATACTTGGCCCGATAGATACTTGGAAGCCTGATGTGACTAACGCGTCACCAATATTTTGATTCAAAGTTGAATCTGAAGTCCCATCTTGAAGTCCGAAAGTGATTGGCGACGCGCCCCAACGTGATGCTTCTACGCGCTCAGTCAAATAGGATCGACAAGAAGCAACGGAATCAGGATTCTCAAACGGGTCAATGTCAGGCATACCTTGGCAACCAAATTCATCCCCGAGACTAAAACGCTCTGGACCTGCAATTCGAGTCAACCATCCATCTTCATCATACGGATACTCATTATCGTCCGCAATGACGGTCTGAGTAAGCAGCGGCAAAAGAAGAAGCAAGACAACTACTGTGACGAATCTGTAGTTGTCCACGGAATAAGCGTCCATTCTCTCATTTTTGTATTCTCGCTCTATCTCGACGGGCAATCGTCAAGAAGGGTTGAGTTGCAAATCGGCTCATGGTTGGAGACCCTTTGTTGAAACTGGCCAATGAAACGGGTCTCCGACAAGGGGGCAGCCATGTCCCACCGGCTCCAATCTACTCGCTTCTTCTCCGTATTGGGCCCGTAATCTTGAAGACAATTTTTCGGATTAGTACGAGAGGAACAGAGCGGTTAGCAAAACGTGGACCTGTGATTATCGCCGGAAACCATGTCTCTCACGTCGACCCGATTCTGATGATTGTTGGCGCCCGTAGAACTGTGCGCTTCCTGTCAAAAGCGGAGCACTTCAACAACTGGTTCACCCGATTCGTCATGATTACCACAGGGCAACTTGAGACACGCCGAGAAACAGGAGGGAAAGAGGGGATTGCTCAAGCCGTTGAAGTACTCGAAAAAGGTGGCATGATGGGCATTTTCCCTGAGGGGACCCGTTCAAAGAAGGAAAATCCACCTTACCTCCAACGGGGCAAGACCGGTGTTGCTCGTCTCGCTGCAACCTTTCCCGATGTTCCTGTTCACCCAATTGCACTACTTGGTGCACGCGAGATGCTTACTCCAGGCTCGAGTAAGTTCCGGCGCAGATCTCCTCTCACAATGTCTGTTGGCCAATCTGTGACTTGGAGGGAATGGATTACTCATCCAAATGGAGGCAACATGGATGATGCTGCACTAAAGGGCCTAATTTCCTCTGAAGAAGAAACTCGTAAGGAACACCTCGCCGTCCTTTACCGTCGATTCACCGACCAATTGATGGGCAGTATCCAAGCACTTGGCGCACCCTAATCTAGAACTCCATCGCCGCATCGTTGAAGTGCCTCGGAACGAGGTCTCGCTTCGGTTAAGATGGACGAATACCTGCGACTAATGCGCCGAATCCTCGACGAAGGGGTTGAGCGCAGTGATCGTACAGGAACTGGCACCATCTCGGTATTTGGCCATCAAATGCGCTTCAACCTACGCGAACGCTTCCCTGCCGTGACGACAAAGAAAGTTCACTGGCCCTCAATCATACACGAACTTCTCTGGTTCATCAGCGGAGATACGAATGTCCGCTACCTACAGGAAAACGGTGTCAGAATATGGAATGAATGGGCTGATGAAAATGGAAATCTCGGGCCAGTATATGGCAAGCAATGGAGGAAATGGGAATCTAAGGATGGACGAATCATAGATCAGTTACAAAACGCAGTTGAGATGATACAAGAAAATCCAACAAGTCGGCGAATCATTGTCAACGCATGGAACGTAGGAGAACTTGACGAGATGGCCTTGATGCCATGCCATGCATTCTTCCAATTCTATGTCGCTAATGGAGAACTCTCTCTCCACCTCTACCAGAGGTCAGCTGACGTCTTCCTCGGTGTACCATTCAACATCTCCTCCTATGCACTCCTCTGTTGTATGGTTGCTCAAGTCACTGGACTCAAACCTGGGGATTTTGTTCATACGATTGGAGACGCACACCTATACCTGAATCATCTTGATCAGGCGAGAGAACAAATCTCACGTGAAC
>JAZADD010000074.1:0-9915 GCA_036124005.1 Thermoplasmatota archaeon | reverse complement strand
CGAATCATTGTCAACGCATGGAACGTAGGAGAACTTGACGAGATGGCACTGATGCCATGTCACGCATTCTTCCAATTCTATGTCGCTAATGGAGAACTCTCTCTACATCTCTATCAGAGGTCAGCTGACGTCTTTCTCGGTGTACCATTCAACATCTCCTCCTATGCACTTCTGTGTTGCATGGTTGCTCAAGTCACTGGACTCAAGCCTGGGGACTTTGTTCATACGATTGGAGATGCGCACCTATACCTGAATCATCTTGATCAGGCGAGAGAACAAATCTCACGTGAACCCAAGGCTTGGCCACACCTAGAACTTAATTCGGAATGTAAGACAATAGATGATTTCACCTTTGAAGACATCAAGATTCACGAGTATGAACATCATCCTCACATCAAGGCGCCAATCAGTGTCTAAACTTGGTCGCGTCCATACCGTGTAATTCATGCCGATGAAGGATATCAGGAGTTCATGCGAGTATGTTTGATTGCTGCTGTAAGTGAGAATGGAGTCATTGGAATTGATGGAGACCTTCCTTGGCGAGTGCGAAGCGACATGCTTCGATTCAAGCGACTAACCACTGGTGACGGTGACGAGACAAGTGCAGTTATCATGGGTCGAAAAACTTGGGAATCTCTTCCAGAAGGGCATCGGCCATTAGATGAGAGAGTCAATATTGTCCTGACACAGCAGACCGGTTGGACCGATGAGGGGGCTGAGACCGCATTCTATCCTGGACAAGCAATGGAAATCGCCTTCTCTGTGGGTTGCGAAGAAACGTGGATTATTGGTGGTGCAGGCACCTATTCAGCAATGTTTGATCGTGTTGATGAAATCCATTTGACTACTATTCATGCAGATATTGATGGTGATGTCCACATGCCGGAGTGGGACCGCTCAGGATGGAACGAAGAGATTGTCGAACACTGCGAAGCAGGAGAAAATGACGATTATGCATCGACATATGCGATTTGGCGTAAGAGCTAATCATTCTGCGGCTTCAAAAATTCTGAAACCGCCTAATGGTGGAGTATACACATGGAGATTTAGCAACTCACTGTCCGTATCATTAGAGATTCGATGAATATCTGGTTCATCAGCCGCACAAACTTCTCCTGGATGATAGACACGATTTGAGACTGGTACAGCATGGCCATTCTCATCTAATTCGTAAATTGTCTCCGTTGAGAGTCCATCGAGTATGACAAAGGCACAATCTGAACCTCGATGATCGTGAATGGGTGTATCTTGTCCAGGAGTCCATAGAATTGCTATGAGTTCATAGGCATCGGTACGAGCAAGGATGTTACGGCAATACACATCTTGGTTAGATGAAATTCGAGACCTAAGTCCATCGACATCCATGGAAATACCTGCTAGACGCTTTCCAAGATTTTCAAGCCCAGGTCGAGGCGTCTGCTCATCAAGCCAATTCATGAGACTATCCAACTCAGAATCTGCAGAACGAAGATTAGCCACAACCTCCGAATCCATGAGACGGGAATCTGCCATCGTATCACCTTAGAAGAGGGGGATTATTCATGCTGTCTGTATGTCAAGGTGTATTTCTCATCTCGGCTGCACGCACCGTATTAGACATGAGCATCGCAATAGTCATCGGGCCAACACCACCCGGAACAGGTGTCATGTAAGATGCAATAGAATCTGCAGCGGCTTCAACATCGCCACAGAGACGATAGCCTCGTTCATTGAAGGAATCCTCTACACGGTTTATCCCAACATCAACAACAATTGCACCTGGCTTTACCCATTCAGCCCTTACCATCTCTGGACGGCCAACAGCAGCAACAATTAGATCCGCGTCCCTACAATGAGCCTCAATATTCGAGGTACGGGAATGAACGACAGTGACGGTTGCATCCGCGCCTCTTGCCGCAAGAAGTAGCGCCATTGGCATGCCTACAATCCGTGACCGACCGAGCACGACTGCCTTGAGCCCCGTAAGATCCAGTTCTACATCTTTGAGGAGATGCATGACACCTGCAGGAGTACATGGAAGCAATCCATCTAAACGACCTTGGACAAGACGGCCGAGATTAACAGGATGGAAACCATCGACATCCTTCTCTGGGAGAATATGGTCAGTGATTGCTAACTCGTCCATCCCTCTAGGAAGTGGTGACTGGACAAGAATCCCATCTATATCGGGGTCCTGATTTAACGAGTCAACTGTCACCATGACCTTATCGAAGGAAGTATCAGCGGGTAAATCGATGCGAGTACTACGAATTCCAAGACGTCCACAGGCACGTTCTTTCGACTTAACATAGACATGACTGGCAGGATCATCGCCCACAATAACAACAGCAAGGTGAGGAGATTTACCACCTTCAACCAAGGTTTGTATTCGAGAAATAAGCGACCTTTCTACCTTTGCGGCGCAAACTTTGCCATCCAAACGAATCGCGCCCATGGAACGGCCACAGGGGGCCTCTCATTGAATGCTTCCGAACGAATTGGAAGTGGAGCCTGCGGAGGGATTCGAACCCCCGATCGCCTGATTACAAATCAGGTGCCTTACCACTTGGCCACGCAGGCGTAACCTGCGGACCCCCATCTACCTCTTCAACCCTAATGGAACCACATTCAAGAGCCGATTGAATGAAATCGGCTCATGCAGGGCGAATCCGACTTGGCAGAGATTCTGCTCCCCCCTCACGCTGCATCGAAGGCAGGTAACGATGTCATCTATGCATGGCTAGCCCGCTATCAACGGGCTGCTGCCGAGGGTAAAGACGTCGTGAATGGAACCATCGGCGCATTATTGGACGATGAGGGGGAACTCGTATTCAACCCAGCAGTCGCCGAAGCTATTGCTCGCCTCCCTGATCTTGACAAGGGAGCCTATAGCCCTCTACCGGGCCTACCTGCCTATCGAAATACAGCACGAGCGCTTGCGATTGGACCTCGTCTCAAGGATATGGAAATGTCTGGATTCGCTACTGAATCTGTTGCATCGCCTGGCGGTTGCGGCGCACTGTATCTCAGTGCACGGAATATGCTCTCACCCGGAGATTCAATCTTGGTACGGAGCACGTATTGGGGGCCATATCGCACAATTGCCGATGAATGTGGATTAGGACTTGTGGATTGGCCGCTTGTGGCCAGTTCTGAAGGTGAGAAGCAAGTGGACAAAACAGCCCTTTCCTCTCGATTGGATAATCTCGTTACCACACAAGGACGTGTGCTCGCTTGGCTAAATGACCCTGCACACAATCCAACAGGAATGAGCCTTGACTCAGGGGGGCGAGACGATGTGATGAACTGCTTCCTTGAAGCCGCACGAGCGAATCCTGAAGCAGGATTTACATTGCTACTTGACACGGCTTATGCCCTTTACGCGGATGAACCTCATGGATGGACGGATACCGTCATTCCTCATATTGAAAACTGGCCTGATAATCTCCTTCTCTGTTGGGCATTCTCTACTTCGAAAAGCCATACAATCTACGGTCTACGATGTGGAGCGATTGTATTTGCCCACCCCGATCGTGCACTTCTCGATCGAATGGTACCTATGTTCGTTCACACGGGGCGAGGGACATGGTCAGGGTCACCTCGATTACCACAAGCTGCTGTTGCTATGATTCACGCTGACGCAGGATTAGAAACAATGTGGGATGCCACTCGTGCAGCTCAGAGCCAGGTACTCGAGATTCGTAGGCAGATACTCCTGGATGCAGCGCCAGGAGTACATTTCGATCCAAGTAACGATGGATACTTCGCCCATGTCCCCGATTCAGATCCTGTGAGCCTCTGCGAAGAGATTGCCAAACATGGAGTATATGTCGTCCCATTGGCTAAGGGAGTTCGAATTGGAGTGTGTTCTCTCCCCACACATGCTGCTGAGCGTGTGGGAAGGGCCATATCAGAGGCATGGACCACTTTGGGCCGGAGGCCTTGACTTGGTCCAGCACTTTCGAACGAATGCGCTCATAACCGGTTGGATTTGTACGGCTTTAGGTGCCGCAATTTCAATTTCGATTCCAGATGCATTTGGGTTGATGATTGCGTTTCCTCTAGGAATTGCTGGCATCATCCTACTCATCCTTGGATTTCGGGCCGACCCAGAGGAACGAGTCAATATTGAGACGATGCGTTCGTGGCAACCAGAAGAAGGACCAATGCGTGAAGCAGGCCGTGTGATGTATCGAATCGACACACTGCTTGACCCCCCAATCCGCTCTACAATCAAGTGTGGAGAATGTGGTAAAGTAGAATGGGTCGATGGTGGAAAGCCTGCCTCCTACACATGTCCACATTGTTCCACAACGCTTTGGGAAGAGGAATGAAGCGAAGTGGTCAAGACCGTGGTCAGGGTCCCAGAAATGATGGCCGAACTCGGGAACAATGAGCGGAGGATGCTCCGAGCGATGCTCAGCGAGCCTCAAGCTACATGGTCACTTGACCAACTCCTCAAGGCTTGTGAATGGACAGATCAAGCACACGTCGCTGGTGCTGGCCTCGCTCTCAATGAAGCTGAGATGGTTGAAATCGAAGAATCAACATCACGATTGATTACTCTAGGTGAAGAGGGTAAGAAAGCACTGAGTGATGGCCTTCTTGAAGCACGACTTTTCGCATGGATTCAGAATCAACCCGATGATCAGCGAATGATTTCTACCATGTCCGAAAGTTTCGACAAATCAGAATCAGGCCCAGGTGTTGGCCTACTAAAGCGAATGGGGGTTACTCTTGAACGGGGGGCTTTTGTCCTCCCTGAGAATACATCCGAAATCGAAAATATGCTAAAATCGAGAACTGAGTTTATCCAATCCATCGGTGAAAACGGCATTGAAGAAGACGAATTGGATGAAGAAATGGTGGTTTCTTTCCGTTCACGAAAGAGTATAATTGAGACTAGCGAAACGGTTACGCGTACTTGGACACTTTCGCCTAAAGGTCGCGATGTCAATCCAGAATCATTGACAGAGAAAACGCAAATTGTGGATCTCACCCCTGAGATGCTGCAAAGTGATGAATGGAGAGAGGCCGAATTCAAGAGATACGATGTCAACCTACCCGCTCCTACTCCTGCAGGCGGCCGACCACATCCAATGCAATCTCTAATCCAACGCATACGTTCCATCTTCCTCGAAATGGGATTCACCGAAATTGAAGGCGACTTTGTTCGGACTGCTGGATGGAACATGGATTCATTGTTCATTCCTCAGACACATCCCGCACGTGCAATGCAGGACACCTTCTACCTCGAAGACCCTGAGGAATTACCTATCGAGGATCATTGGCTAGACCTTTGGGCCGACGTCCACGAGAACGGAGGAGGTACAGGGAGCACAGGATGGGGTGGCAACTTTGACCGAGCGGAAGCAAAGAAGGGATTACTTCGCACACACACGACTGTCAACACTGTGAAGCATCTTGCTGATCAACCAAACGAGCCGTGCCGTGTCTTTGGTATTGGTCGAGTTTTTCGACAAGAAGCAATTGACAAATCCCATCTCCCTGAATTTCATCAAATCGAGGGCATCATCCACGAACCGGAGGCAAGCCTCCCCATGCTTGTAACCACACTCAAGACATTCTATGCTAAGATGGGCTATCCTGATGTCAGGGTGCGCCCTGCGTATTTCCCTTACACTGAACCTTCTCTTGAAATCGAAGTAAAGTGGAGAGGCATCTGGTTAGAACTCGGTGGAGCAGGCATCTTCCGACCAGAGGTTACTGAACCTCTTGGTACAGAATGGCCAGTGTGCGCTTGGGGCATGGGGCTCGAACGACTCGCTATGCTGGTACTCGGTATGGATGACATTCGAGAGTTGTACCAGCCAGATTTACTCAAATTGCGTTCGATGCCCATCATCTGATTCTAGAATCCCCTGCTAGAGCACTTGGATAGCGAAGCCTTCATGTTCAGAAAGTTGAGGATTTCATATCATGACTAGTTCTGATTTGCCGGATATGGCGAATGAGGACGAAGTCAGAGAAGTGTTCTCAGATCGTCGCTGGACAATCATGGGAGCACTTCTTGGAACGAGTACTGCGATACTCCTAGTGCATAGCTTAGAACCTGACAAGGCACCCTCTCTCCAGAGAGATATCGGATTAGGAATAATCGCATCTACGTTACCGTTTATGGTCGTCTACTGTGCTCTACACCTATATGCTCGAGAAAATGAAGAGCGGATGCTACTATCTGAGTTGCATCGACTTAGTAGCCTCTCTGTAGTATGCCAACTAATTGCCTACGGTTCCATGCTAGGAATCCTAACACTCTGGTATGGGATATCCGATGTTGTAGGCCCTCTGATTATTGCGGCCTCTCTAGTTGCCTTCCTAACGGTCCGCTACGTCCTATACACCTCAACATCGCCCCGCCAAGGGCTAGAAATGTTTAGCCAACGTAGTTCTCAGTGATTATGATGATCATGCCCTGCGTGATCATCATCTGAATGGCTACTTCCATGCACTAATGTGACAAGGTCCTCAAGGAATAGGTCACCATTCCAGTCAGAACCAACCCATGCGACCTTCTTCATGCCATCTTGGTCGAGAATGAAGGTAACAGTGGAGTGACCGACAAGGTACTCCTCATCCACATCAGCAGTATCCGCTTGGCCTGAATCATGACTTTCATGACTGTCATGACTGTCATGACTATCATGATCAGAGTGGTCAGAATGGTCATCATGTGAATCATCCGTGGATTCGTTATCCGAATGACTCATGTTATCATGATCTGAATGACTCTCATTGTCACCATGATGGCTGGAATGATCGCTGTAAAGGTGATCATTGTCGACTACGACATTCCAATCTGCCCATATTGCTTGCATTTTATCGTGGTCGGTAGAGGTCAAGTGTGACCAGTCGAATCCATTACTTTCAGTCCAATTTGAAAGGCGCTCTTGGGTGTCTCGAGCGGGATCAATTGTAATTGATAGGAATACCACATCTTCCGCGATACCGGTATCTCCTAACTTAGAGTGAACATAGTTCATTGAATGTGATACAGCTAGACAGACATCGGGACAATGCGTGTATGTGAAAGCAACTACGACAACCTTACCTTCAAGATCAGAGAGTGTAACATCTACACCATTCTGGTCAGGCAATGTGAAATCAGCCATTCCAGCCGGATTTCGGTATTCTGTACCATTGAATTCCATTGCATCGTCGTCGGTGGAGGCTGCAGTGCAACCAACCAAGCAAAAAGAAAGGGCAATGAGGACCGTCACTAACTTGTTCATGTGTAATTCCTAGAGTAAACCAAATATGAACTCTATGGAGATATTGTTCATTCAGCAAGAAGGGTTTTGATATCCTCGATGACAAAATCAGGATTCCAATCGATGTCACCCCAAAATACACGCTGTTGCATATCACGATCAAGGAGAACGGTGCCAGTCATATGATCAACCCAATAGCCAGGTAGAGCATGACGTCCGGAGGTCCCTGACCCCGCAGTTGTATTGTCCTCCTCGCCCTCCTGAGTATCCATGCCACAACCATGGTGATCAGTCACCTCGTTGGTAGGAGTTTCAGGACAGATATCGAATCCATCTACTATGCCATCACCATCTGAATCATCATCGTAGGTTGTTAAACCAACTCCGAAGGCCTTCCAGACAGGTTCCATGGCATCCACAGGGCCAGTGAGATGGGGCCAAGATAGATTTTGATCTACAACATACTGAGAGAGAGTCGTAGGGTCATCAGCCCAAGGATCAACTGTGATTGATATGACTGCTACATCATCATGCTCAGCTGATATCAGACTATGCACATAGGCAATATTCTGACTTGTAATTGGACAAATGTCTGGGCAACGCGTGTAGATAAATCCGACAATGACGACTTTACCTTGCAAATCGCTGCTATTGAAAACAGTCCCATCATGAGAATCGAGAGCGAAAGGAGGTACTTCTCCCTCTTCGACTTCGGCCCCATAAAACGGGGATATTGGCTCATTCCATCCGATACAACCACTGAACATCATGGTTACAGCCATGAGGATGGCGAGTTTCCTCTGAATCATTATGAGTCCCTCTTCTGTAGCCTGACGAATAACCATGCTCCAATTAAACCAACGAAAATAATTGCCAGATATATCTGTAATGGATTATCATCGGGGTCTGCATCGCATCCTTGGAATGTATCGCCAATGGGCAACACCTCTACGCCAGGTTCAGTATTGACACACATATCCACATTGTCTGGAATACCATCCTCATCATCATCTGCACTATCTCCAAAGGAATAGCCGCCAGGAGGAGTCATGTTCGTGTTAGGATCGTGTGTGTCATTAATCAGTGTCAGATTAAGAGTGAAAGCGAGATTACCATCTTCCTCAAGAATCTCAAAAACATACAGGGCTCCAGTGTAGTTTGTGATATTCATTTCAAGCGCACAAATAGCTCCACTTGGAAGATTACAGGTGAAATCGTGCTCATCACTGTAATCGCCGTCGTTGTTGAAATCCATCCTAACTGTTCGATTTGATTGATTCACACTGTTGAACTCTACAGTGTCATTCTGGACCATTTGAACTGTGTCAGGATCCATCCTCGTGCCACGCACAATCACACTCATCTTGTCTGCTCCATGAGCAGATACAGCCATCGGCGTCGCTACGACGAGGAAGATGAGGACTAGCGCGAGGCGCATTGGATATTCACTCCTCAATGGGCGTCCATAGCGGAGGGTAATCGAATCGAGGGTCTTTGTCCTCATCGAACTGCACGACATAGACACCACTCACCATCTCAGAAATGAAGACGTACCCTCGAGGATCATATTGCAACCCCCAGTCGAAGGGAATCATACAGGATGCCCAACAATCAGCCATATCGTAGCCAAGCTCGTTGGTAGGGTCTGCGACCCACTCTGGGCCTGCAGGAAGGTAGTAACCAAGTGTTTCAGTTTCTCCAAGTGTCTCAATTCCCTGCCATCCGAGTTCAGGTGCTGGCGTACCATCCTTCCAAACGATTGTGTCCCAGATACCACTATGATCGGTCAACCAATTACCTGCATGATAGTGTGTCCAGTAGACATGACCATTGGTCCCAGTATCTCCATTATGGGGGCTGAAAATATAGCCTCCAGGGATGTAGTGATTATCATGAACAGTACCATCAGGAAGAATACTCTGACCGGGGAGTTTCCACTTACTAACAAGGAAAGGCATGGCAGGATCTGTTGTGTCGATAGTCCATACAATCCCTGTATGATTGGTATTCGAACCATACTCTGGTGCGATGATAGTGTAGTGCCGCCAGTTGACACCATAAAAAGCATCGTCTAGACCCGTGCCGCATTCTACTGGCCAAAGTGACTGATCGACATACTGTGAGACATCCTTGCAGATTAGGTGATCGTAAGGCACTGCGTAGTGGATGTTGTCGTTGCCAAGGTTCTGGTCAAGCCACTCATTCGCACTCATTCCAGCATGTCCACCACCGTCTGGACCATACCAGCCATCGTCCGCAGTTGGGCATCCAAGCCAGCGGCCAACTTCGTAATCTTGTGGCCATGAAATTCCCTCCGGATCAGGAACAACCGGCGGATTTGTTACATCGACAATTCGCAGCCCTGCTCCCCAATAGGAGATGTAGAGGAGTTTCTGGCCGGTAATTGGGTGCTCATGGTACACATTGTCGTGATTGAAAATTGACCCGCCGCAGGTAGTCTCAGGCTCAGGAGAATAACCTCCCCAACGAAGAATTTCACGGCTACTATTCTGTTGCTCATCTGTTTGAGCTGGAAACCATGATTCGAAGCCCATTGGGACATAGAAAATTTGTGTCCCCTTGTAGAATGTCCCTGAATCACCTTCCGTCATCTCAGGGTAAGGATCTGCACCGAAAAGGAACAAACTGCATTCTTCGTCAGGATGTGTAGCTCCATCCCAGTCGCAATAGACATGGACATCCT
>JAZADD010000073.1:0-11777 GCA_036124005.1 Thermoplasmatota archaeon | reverse complement strand
GATTGCGACAATATTGATACTGATGATGATAATGATGGCATAAGCGATTCTGATGAAGTCGCAAGTGGAACGAATCCCCTAGACTCCGATAGTGATAATGACGGGGTTGAAGATGCTGAGGATAAATTCCCAGTCGATTCCACTGAATCGAAAGATTCCGATGACGACGGAGTCGGAGACAACGCAGATACTGATGATGACGGAGATAGTTGGCCGGACTCTGTTGAGGACAATTGTGGTTCAGATTCAATGGACGCCCTATCTACTCCAGATGATCTAGATGATGATGGAATGTGTGATGAACAAGATCCTGATGATGACGGAGATGGTTTCGGAGACGATGTCGATGATTTCCCACTTGATGGCACAGAGTGGGTAGATTCTGATGGTGACGGTGTTGGAGACAATGCCGATCAGGACGATGACGATGACGGTTTTTCAGATACAACTGAAGAAACATGCCTTACAGATTCAATGAATTCTAGTTCAAGGCCAATTGATACTGATGGCGATGGAATTTGTGACCATCTAGATTCAGACAATACAGACGGCCCTGATTACGTTCCAGATGACAATAACACACCTGGATTTGGATTATTTTTGGCAACCTTGGCTATGCTATGTGCAGCGATGATTGTCGGACGCAGGCGACAGTGAAGGCCAAAAGGCTGGAGTGACGCCCGGACGCAATGACATCTCGACGAAAGGTCTCAATGGTATTGATTCTGTTACTGGTTTTAGCCGTACCACAAGATGCCTTCGGTTCTTCCGGAGGTAAAATTGGTCAGTCCGCAAATGGGTGTGGTTGTCACGGAGGAGGAGCGAACCAAGTCACTCCAAGTTTGAGTGGATTACCTACAGCGGGATATGCTCCTTCAACTACCTATGGCCTAACAATTGGTGGCAGTGGCGGCCCTAGTGGTAGTCAAGGTGGATTCAATCTAGATGCAAATCTCGGGAGTTTCTCCAACCCTGGTACTAATGCTCAAATCTTGTCCGGAGAAGTCACACATAGCAATGCAAATTCAAGAACATGGACTGTTGATTGGACCGCACCTTCGTCTGGCTCAGGCAATGTTACATTCGACCTAACTGTTAATTTCGTAAATGGTAATGGAAATACAGGTGGTGATGGATATGGTACAGATTCTTGGAATCTTGCACAAGAGGTAGCGGATTCTGACGGAGATGGTTGGAACGATGCCGACGAAGGCTCGTGTGGTACAGATCCCAATGATAGCTCTAGTGTGCCTACCGACACAGATAGCGATGGGATTTGCGACCCAATTGATACTGACGATGATGACGATGGCTGGAGTGATAGTGCGGAGCAGGCATGTGGTTCCAATCCAAATGACGCAAATTCAGTCCCAGCTGACAATGATACAGATGGGACCTGTGATTTGATGGATACAGATGACGATAACGATGGTTGGAGTGATTCTGATGAAGATGATTGTGGTAGTAATTCTACAGATTCTAGTTCCGTCCCGACGGATACTGATTCTGATGGAACATGTGACCCGTTAGATACAGATGATGATGGAGACGGATGGAACGATATTGATGAAGTAAATTGTAATACTGACCCAACCAATACCAATTCCACACCAATTGATACTGACGGTGACGGAACTTGCAATTACTTGGATGATGATGACGATGGGGATGGCTGGTTAGATACAGATGAAGCGACATGTGGATCAGATTCCAATAACTCTGCATCATATCCGATAGACACGGACTCTGATGGAGTATGTAATTCAATAGACGATGACGATGATGATGATGGTTGGCTAGATACTACTGAGATCTTATGTGGAACAAATACTACTGATTTCGAAAATTATCCACTTGATACAGATTCAGATGGTATTTGCGATTCTGAAGATTTGGATGATGATGGTGACGGGTACAACGATTCAGTCGATCAATTCCCATTAGACTCCTCTGAATGGATAGACACTGATGGTGATGGCACCGGAGACAACTCTGATGAGGATGATGATGGAGACGGCTGGAATGATGAAGCTGAGTACTACTGTTTAACTAATTCACTGGATGATTCAGAATACCCAACAGATACAGATGGCGATGGTATTTGTAACACACAAGACAATGATGACGACGGAGACGGTGTGTTAGATGTCGATGACTTATTCCCATTGAATGCGACAGAATTCTCAGATTTTGACATGGATGGTCTTGGAGATAATGCAGACACCGATGATGATAATGATGGATGGATGGATACAGACGAAACCGTTTGTGGCACAGACCCCAGAGACGGTTTTGTATCACCAGATGATTATGATAGCGACATGATTTGTGATGTTGTTGATGATGATGATGATAATGATGGAATCATAGATGTTAACGATGTATTTCCAAAAAATGCTGCAGAGTGGCTGGATACAGACTTAGATGGTCTTGGAGATAACGAAGATCAGGATGATGACGGAGATATGTGGTCTGACTACGATGAGCTAAATTGCTCTACAGATCCAGTTAATGGAAATTCAACACCTATCGATTCAGATTCGGACATGGAATGTGATTTCCTTGATTTAGATGATGACGACGATGGAGTGGAAGATATCGAAGATGTATTCCCCTTTGACCCATCAGAATCTAGCGATATGGACGGAGATGGCATTGGAGACAATTCAGATAGCGATAAGGATGGCGATGGAGTAAACAATGAAGAAGACGCATTCCCAAGTAATCCTCTAGAGACTACAGATACCGATGGTGATGGCACCGGAGATAACTCTGATGAGGATGACGACGGAGATGGATGGAGTGATGAATATGAAATTTCAACTGGATATGACCCTCTTGACGCATCATCCTCACCAATTGATACCGATGGTGATGGAGTAACTGACAATTCTGATACTGATGATGATAATGATGGATTCTCAGATGCGGAAGAGACGGCCTGTGCATCTGATCCATTAGACTTCGATTCAGTACCATCAAACTTTGATGGAGATAGTAAGTGTGACGAATTGGACGATGATGATGACAACGACGGTGTCGCAGACGTTTTCGACGATTTCCAATTCGATTCATTAGAGCACAAAGATACCGATGGAGATGGAGAAGGAGATAATTCAGACTTTGACGACGATAACGACGGATGGTCGGATTACGCTGAACAGCAATGCCTGACTATTTCGACTGACGCTAATAGTATTCCTGATGATTCAGATGGAGATGGAATTTGTGATCTCAATGAAGATGAAGATGGTGGATTGCTACCTGGATTTGGGGTTTTAACCGCAATTTCTACGCTTAGCCTTGCGGCTTTCGCAAGAAGAGATTGAGTGGCGCCGACAGCAGGACTCGAACCTGCGACCTGCGGATTAACAGTCCGCCGCTCCACCAACTAAGCTATGTCGGCCTAGCCTGCGGCTGGAACATTCCTTCATCAATCAATCGCTAGTGAGGGCAGGAGAAATTCGTCGAATTGATTACTCCCATTCTATAGTACCTGGTGGTTTGTGAGTAATATCATAGACTACTCTGTTTACCTGACCTTTCAAAGAATTTGTAATCTCAGTACTGATTGCTGAGAGTACATCGTGAGGTATTGGAGAATAACGGGCTGACATACCATCAAGACTTGTAACTGCTCGAACAACTACTGTTTCACCATGCACTCGAGCATCACCGTGAACGCCAACAGAACGGACCGGTAGCAATGCGGCAAAGTACTGCCAAGGAAGGTCGCACTTGCCTTCCTCTGCGGCCTCTCTTAGTCTAATCTCAACAATGTGACACGCTTCACGGCAGGCCTCGACACGAGGTCGGGTAAGATCCCCGAGAACTCGAACCGCCAATCCAGGACCCGGAAATGGTTGCCTCTCACTCGATTTGATACCGAGTTCTCGAGCAATTTGACGAACCTCGTCTTTGTAGAATTCTCTCAGAGGTTCGACTATTTTCAAGTCCACATCCTCTGGTAAACCTCCTACATTGTGGTGGCTCTTGATGACATCTCTTTCACCGCCACCAGACTCAATCCAATCTGGTGCAATGGTTCCTTGAACGAGGAACTTAGCACCGCAGTTCGTTTGTTCTTCCTCAAAAACTCGGATAAATTGCTCACCGATTACTTTGCGCTTTTCTTCCGGATCAGTAACACCTTCGAGATTGTCAAAGAAACGGTCTGAAGCATCTACGACTTGCAAATCTATCCCCATTTCTTTGAACATGTCACGAACTTCTTCTGTCTCTCCCTTGCGCATAAATCCAGTATCGACATAGACACAATGCAGGAGACTACCAACTGCACGGTGGGCTAAAACAGCCGCAACTGAGCTGTCAATACCTCCAGAGCAGGCGATTATTGCAGTATCATCAATTTGTGATTCCAGTGCTTCGATCGCCTCATCGATAAGCGTCTGGGTGTTCATCAATGACTTCACCCCTGAATCGACTCATCATCCGAGATCACTTTTGCAGTCATTGCCGTTCTATATTCAGCATATGCTGATGCTAGGGAATCATTGGATGTTGCAAGAATTTGCACGGCCAAAGCCCCTGCGTTATCTCCACGGTCAACACCTACGGTTGCAACTGGCATTCCAGGTGGCATTTGGACAATTGATAGAAGAGAATCGAAAGGCACTTTTCCGCCGACTGGCACACCGATAACTGGCTTAGAGGTCATTGAGGCTATTACTCCTGGAAGTGCGGCTGCAACACCTGCCATTCCAATGAAAACCTGACAACCATCCGCCTCGGCTTTCTCGATTATACCTTCCAAATATTTCGGTGCTCTGTGAGCAGAAGCTACCCTAATTTGGTAGCTAACATTGAACTTCTCCAATACTCCTCTACATTTCTCAGCGATTGGCATGTCAGACTTTGAACCCAGAACAACACATATGTCCATGCAACACCGCACAACGGTCGGTTAAAATGCCTGCCGAAACCAACGACTGCAGAATCTACTCGTCAGTTGTAGCGATGTACTCTTCTGACCATGCCTCTCCTGCAATCAGCAATGGAGGAGAGGAAAGAAGAGAGGTGAATCGATAGTCAGTAACGAATGTATCCGAAAAAGCATCATGAATAACCCCTAGACGATGCATTAGAGTAAAGGTGACATATCGTGATTCTCCTCTAGTCATTCCCGCTATACTTGCGGTGTATTCAGGTAATACACCTTCCCATCTTGCTAATGTACCAATTCTAAAATTAGCTGAAACACACGACCAGCCCTGATTGAGTACAGCTTCTGAGTAGTCATCTGGTTTGATTGGAAGAATCCAGATTGCACAGTTCTCGCTAGCCAATGAAATGATGTTTTGGATCGTACGGTATTGTGCAACAGCAAAAAGCGCAAAGGAAATCCAACCCAAGCGGCTGTCGATTAGGATATGCGACAAGAAAAAAATGATAGCAGGGGAAATAATCGCTATGTCAAAAGGATAGAATTTTTTCAATACACCCTCAGCCGGGAATGGCAATCCGTCTTGCAATCTACGAAATCCAACAACTAACAATATCCAACTAAAGGAAAACAAAGACACCGCAACCAATTGGTCATTTGGTGTCGTTCCCGGAAAGGCAAGAGGAATTGCAGATGCTATTAGGAAAAAAGGAGCCCATGCTGTAGTGTACAGTATCCTTGGACCCAAGGGTTCAAGCCTTTGTCTCATCCAACCTCTGTTAATTTCCGACCCAGACGCTATGTCCCAATTATCTCCAGGATTTTCTTCGCCAACTAGATGCTCTGGGGTGGATTCACTAGCCGGATACCAGAGGGGTTGCCCCCTCAACCATTCTGAGTCGCCAGCGCCCTTCACGGCCAACGGGTTGGGTCGCTCTTATTTGGTAAGCGCAGTTCGGAATCTTACTCAGACATCAATCGTCAAATTCCTTTCGCAATACCAAACTTCTGGCTGCAAGTACTTCATCCACACGTCTGACGTCTGTATTGTGGGGTGCTGATTGGACGACCTCCGGGTCTTCACTGAGAATTGTCAAGAAATCCTTTGCGAATTTGTCCAATACCTCTCGGCTCTCGGTTTCGGTCGGTTCTATCATCAAACATTCTGGGACAATCATAGGGAAGTAAAGTGTTGGTGACATGTAGCCATAGTCAAGGAGGCGTTTTGCGATATCTTTTCCTGTAACTCCTGTTTTCTCCTTTAACGGCATCATGCTCAGTGTAAATTCATGCTTGACAAAATCAGCAGGTGCGCCGTCAACGGGCATCGAGTGAATGGAGTCCAATTGTTCTTGGTCAGGATTCATGATTTGATGTCTGAGATAATTCGCATTCAGCACAGCATGCTCACTCATTAATTCCAATTCTCTACCGTATCTTCGATAGTATGCCCAAGCTCTCACCACAGCGCCGGCATTTCCATGCCATTGCTGTACCTTACCAATGGTTTCGCTTGGGGTTCGCCAAAAGTAGCGATAACCATCTCCGGTAGCGCCATCATTTTCGGCATCTTCTCTGTCAGCCATTGGAGAGGGAAGGAAGTCGGCTAGATGGGCCTTTACTCCAATTGGTCCACTTCCTGGACCTCCTCCACCGTGTGGCTGACTGAAGGTTTTGTGAAGATTATAGTGAACTGCATCGAATCCCATTCTACCTGGATCTGTTTTGCCAAGTATTGCATTGAAATTAGCCCCGTCATAATACATTTGTCCGCCTGCGGCGTGTACAATTTCAGCCGCTTCGGCGATTTCGGGCTCAAAGATTCCAAGTGTGCTTGGATTTGTAATCATCATCGCCGCTGTATCATTTCCAACGGCCGCTCTGAGAGCATCAAGATCTAGACGCCCGTCTTCACCGCTTGGAATCTCAACAATTTCGTAACCGCACATTGCGGCAGATGCAGGATTTGTTCCATGTGCTGAATCTGGTACAATCACCTTGTCTCGATGATCGTCTCCATTTCGGCGATGGTACTCTTGTATGCATCTAATAGCAGTGAACTCTCCTTGTGCTCCTGCAACAGGTTGCAGGGTCACTTCATCCATACCAGCGCAAATTGCTAACATTTCCTGCATCTCGTAATAGATAGATAGCAAACCCTGTATTTGATGCTCAGGTTGTAATGGATGTATCCTATCAATTCCTGGAAGTTGTACAATTCTCTCGTTGATTCTTGGATTATGTTTCATGGTACAGGAACCCAATGGATAAAATCCAGTGTCAATTCCAAAATTTCTTTGAGACAATAAAGTGTAATGTCGAACTAATTCGGGCTCACTAGCTCGAGGCCAGCGAGGAAGATTGGACCTACGCAAGGAAGCGGGTACAGTGTTTATTGCATCCTTTTTCATTGGTTCGGGCTGGGACCAGCCTGAGCCCTTTGCTCCGTTAAAATCGAACAGATCACTCATGCAGACACCTCCTTTACCCAGGCAGAAAGGGCATAAACGAGGGCATCGATATCCGATGTTGTAGTTCTTTCATCACAGCCAATTAGTAAGCATGATGACATTGAATCCCACCATTCCCCCATCGGGAATCCTCCTAGTACTCCGGCCTTATCCATGTGAGCTACTGCATCGCTTGCATTGCCGGGTAACTTGACTGCGAACTCTCGGAAATTTGGAGTATCTGGGTCAACTAACTCGACTCCCTTAATGCCACTAACGGCTTGCTTTGTAATTTCGGTTGTAGCAGCAACACGGAGGGCTAGTTTCTCCAAACCTTCTGGCCCTAGAAGCGCCATGTGCATTGCTCCCATCAAGGCGATGAGTGTTTCATTGGAACAAATATTGGAAGTCGCCCTGTGGCGACGAATGTGTTGTTCGCGAGTAGATAGTGTTAGAGTGAAAGCATCCTTACCATCTTCATCAACGGTTTTCCCTACAATTCTTCCCGGCATGAGTCGGAGATAGTCCTTCTTGCAAGCAAATAAGCCGTATATTGGTCCGCCTGCGGTCGGTCCTATTCCGAATGGTTGACCCTCTCCTACTACGATATCAGCCCCGTAATTTCCAGGCGCTTCCACTATTCCAAGCGACACAGCATCGACACCAACAATCAGTGCTGTATGTTCTCCGATGATTTCTTTCAGACTGGTGATTCCTTCATCGAGTTCCCCAAATGCATTCGGCTGTTCTACATAAACCGCGCAAGCACCTGCTGCTGAAGATGCCGCTTCTAGATTTACTCGGCCACTGGAATCATGTTCAAGCGTACGCAATTCTATTCCCACGCCTTGGGTGTAATTTTCGATTACAGACAATCGATGTGGAGGTACAAATTGTGAAATGTACACCACACCTTTCTGAGTGGCTTTACGACCTTTCACTCGAACTGCGCTGGTAATGGCTTCTGCCGCTGCGGTGCTGGCATCATACATCGACACATTCGATACTGGTAATGCTACTAATTCAGATACCATTGTCTGGAATTCCCACATGGCCTGTAGCATTCCTTGACTGACCTCTGGCTGGTATGGTGTATAGGATGTCAGAAACTCTCCTCGAGTTGCAAGCATAGGCACCATAGTTGGAACAAAGTTTCTTGACAATCCGGCGGAAAGGAAGGATGGCCTGGAATCAAGATCTAAATTGACTCCGAGTAAATGTTGTGCATCAGCCCAGATTTCTTCCTCGGATTGGGGTTCTCGAAGAGGCAATGGGTCAACTCTTCTGACACCTTCCGGTATATCGGAAAACAAATCTTCCATCGACTTTAGCCCCATAGAATCGAGCATCTCTTGCTCCCTACCTAAATTTGGTAACTGGTCCATTCGCACACACCTCTAGCCCTTGGGCGGTCCTGCTGAACTGCGGGTGGTGCTTCAATAGTTCGTTCAACAAATCAAACACTACTTACCGACACACTCTTAGGTTATACAAGAAGGACGAGGGTTGGTGATACAATGAAGGTCGCTGTTAGCGCACCCGATAGGTTCGTTGCTCCGTATATATTGGACATGCTCGGAGACGCCGCTGTGGAGATTCCACCAGAGGCTATGGAAGACCAAATGACACTAGATGCATTGCTAACATCCTGCAATGCAATCGTCCATATTAATTCCAAACCGACAGACTCTAGTTTCGGTAGGGACGACCGAGAAACATTGCTTCGAATGCGTGAGCAATCAAGACCTATTCTTGATGCTGTAGATCGTCACGGAGAATTGCACCTAATCATCGTCGGTACTCTCAGAGTTCATCCACAATGGGAGCCTGAGGGTCCTTACTATGGCTATGATTCCACGCTCGCCCCAAGAGACACTGCGGCTGAAGGCCAACTTTGGATGGAAGAGATGGCTCTCGAACGAGCGCAAGCCGAAAGACCAGTCAGCATTATTCGGGCTTCAAACGTTCAGGGAGTTCTACTCGATGGTTCAGAAGCCAATGGGTTACTCCATCGATGGGCTATGGAATGTATGATGGGTTGGATTAACATCCCTGGTGATGGATCTGATGTCAAAGATTTCGTCCATGTGCAAGATCTAGTTACAATTATCGGAGCGGTTTTAGAGAATCCACCACCTACTCGCGAGAGTATATCGGTCGGCTCTGGTAAGGCGATCAGCATGTCTGACCTTGCTGCCATTTACAACCAAAAAACAGGCTGTGAATCAGAATATGGTCAGGATGATTCGCAAGAAGTATTCGGAATAGTAGATGCTAGAGACTTAGAAATGAGATTCGGCTTCTCACCGGAAATCAGCCTAGAAGAAATGCTTCAGGAAGCGTTTGAATTCGCGGGTCATTGAGCGTACAATTCTAGTCTCTTTCTTATTCCATTCCACTTGTGCAGTGTGAGTGTAAGGTCTGAATTATGATTTGGGTTAAATGCAGAAATGTCTGCTGATGCCTTAAGATGAATCTCTACTTCTCCCACCCCATCAATACTACCGATTACGGTCTGACCACCTCGATATTCATCATCGATTCCAATTGAGAATGTTCTCTCGATTTTTTCAACACGGACTGATGCTTGAGCCATTTGACCCTTTGCCGACTCGATAATTTCGACTTGGTCATTCAGGAAGCGAGATTCATTCAATGCTGTTGAAATTGCAACTAAGTCCAAGCCGGTCGATTCAGGGATATTCTCCGGTTCTGTATTTTCAACAACCTCAACCGTTGTGGTTGTGTCCGGAGTGGAGTCAATTGTTGGAGACACTGTATCCACCACTACATCAGCAGCATGTTCGACAACGGTATTCACTACCGCATCTACAATCACTTCTTCAGGAGTTTGGGCATCTAATCCAACCTGAGTTGCTACCGTTGCAGCACCCAAGCCTACTGCACCAGCGACTGCAGCGGCCTTGGCCAAATCTTCCGCTGGCGGCAGATTCTCAACCATAGTTGCCAAGATTGAATCTGCATTGCTGGACCACATTCTCCTCGCAGGGGATTGGAAAAGAAACGGTAAATCACGTATCTTTTCTTCAGCTATTTCATCTGCTGCTGCTCTTACCTCTTCCAAACTTTGGTTAGGATTGGAAAGCAAATTTTCAATGTCGTTGGTGAAATCTGGCCCAAGATCCGTCATCATCTTTTCAACCGAGTATAATCCCTCATCGGAGGTGTGTTCTATATTGGATTCTGAAGATTCCACAGGGAGTGGACTGATTTCCTCCTCTTCTACTAAATCGACACTGAACTCGACATAAGCCAGTTCATCTCCAGAGCCATCATTCATTCTGATTGTCCAATCGCCCTCTCCTGGATTTTCGAATATGTGAGTTCCAATAGATTGCCCCTCCATGTCAAAATACGAAACTCGGTTGTATCTATTTACTGTTGAATCTCCATGCTTTATTTTAGCAGGCACAATTCCCAACCATGAATCAGGACCTAATGTAGGTCCAGTGAAATTAACTAATATCGATTCGTTTGATTCATACCTTGCTTTTTCGATCTCTATCCTGATATCGGTTGTTTCTTCGTCTTCTGCTTCTTGTGCAGTTGGAGTTAACCGATCACCAACTGCAGTGATGGTTAGCATTCCTACACCAACCCATCTTCTGGAACCTAATGGCAGGCCTCCGGATGAAGGAGGCCTAGTCCATCCTCCGTCATAGTAATCCTTACTTCCATCAGTTCGGCGTTTGTGTAAACTCCAAGACTTTGCACCACCTGATGCAACGTTGTAAAAGTAAAGTGTATGACCTGAAGGCTTGGAAAAACTTGGTTGCCCGTTAATGTCTTCTCCGCGAAGATAACCGCCGTTGTATTCTGGAATGGTATGTCCCTGAATTGAGATTTCATTTATTTCTCCCGTGATTGCTCCGGCTTGTCCGCCTCCTGCCAAGGCAAGAAGTTCAGCGAGATCAAGAGAGTTGTCTCCATCGCTATCGAGAGCTGTGAAAACTGCTCTGATTATAGCATCAGGAGCATTTTGACCTGTTATAGATGCTATTGCCCGCCTGAATTCATCAGGGTCTAAGCTTCCATCATTGTTGATATCGAATTTAGAAAATATTGCCTCGGCACTAATCCCTTTTTCTTGGATAATCTCTTGCAATTTCTTAAGTGCGACCGCTTCAAATCTTGCACTCATATCCTCACCTAATTATCCGCTGGCCAATATTGGTCATGAGTATTACGCCGGCGCAGAGGTGAATTCTTGCAGATTAAATCCCACTGAATTAAACGAAAGGCGGGCGTACTACTTCTGCCCTTACTCGCCTTCTTGGACTGGCCTGAATCCAAACCTCTGCACCTATTTCGGCATTGTTTAGGTAGGCCATGGCAATTCCTGTTCTCGATAGAGATGGAGATGGACAGCCACTAGTTACGTATCCGATTATTTCTGAATCATC
>JAZADD010000072.1:0-12827 GCA_036124005.1 Thermoplasmatota archaeon | reverse complement strand
GCTTCATCTTCATCCTCATCTTCTTCATCGTCATCATCGATGAGGGAACTCGGATCAAATGAACGGCCCTTGCCACTGGATTCATCCTCCTCAGATTCGTCAGTATCTTCGTCTTCATCATCAGAATCATCCTCAACTGCCTCATCATCAGTGGATTCTGAAATCATTGTAGCAATAGCTGATTCCATCTCCTCGTCCGCATCAGAATCTTCAGGCTCAGGCTCTTCTTCCTCTTCAACCTCAGGCTCTTCTTCCTCTTCAGGCTCAGCCTCTTCTTCCTCTTCAGCCTCAGGCTCTTCTTCCTCTTCAGCCTCAGGCTCTTCTTCCTCTTCAGCCTCAGCCTTTTCTTCCTCTTCAGGCTCCTCTGTCATCTCTGGCTCTGGTTTGTTGACAAAGGCTTCAGCCGCCTTATTGAGTTCCTTCTGATCCAAATATCGATTCTCGTTTTCATCAAAAGAGCGCGCGAACTGTAGGAATGCATCAGCATCAGAAATGTCGTGCTTCTTCATCACGCGTTCCAAGACAGATTCGGCATACTGCATAGAACCACTAGAAAGGATGAATTGAAGTTCACCAAGCTCAATCTCACCGTTGTTATCCTGATCGATTTCTGCAATGAGGCGATCCACTTCGACTGGTGGCAAAGCTGCAATCTTGAGAGCTATCAAACCGGTGCGTAATTCCTCAGTATCGATGTGGCCGTTTCCGTCAGTATCCAAACGTCCGAACAAAGTCTCAACATCGAGTCCTGTGGAAGTCATCCAATCTGAGAGTACTGCAACAACATCGTCATGCACGAAAAGTACACCGCACTGGGGACATGTCTTCGAATCAAGTGGAACAAGTGCTGAGCAAGCGCCACACTCTCCTAAATTGTCCTCGACGACTCCAGAAAAGGAGACACCACAGTTCGGACAACTCTCGGAATCCGCGGGAACTTCGGTCTGGCAAGCGCCACAGGTGGCCATATCTTTCTCTTCATCAGCCAACTGTATCTTCCCCTCGACCTTACGGCCGCATGCTTAGGAGTCCTATTCTCGCTATAACGGTTCACGCTTGAATCGGTCTCATTAGGGTGCTCAGAACCATTCCATTGATGAACCCAGTGAACAGGAAACTGAAACCATGAGTGACGGGGTTCTCGAACCTGGAACTGTCCGACTCGCACCCTCCATTGACCCAGTAACCTCTTTGATGGCGCTTCACCAAACACATGGAAAACTGGTCCCAATACGCGCATTTACACGTACGAATCCAAAACAAATTCCAGATGTTGCAAGAACAACGCCACATTCCATCCAGTGGATTACAGATAGAGACGTAGATCAAGCTATTCGACCAACTTTAGAGAACCTCTTCTCGATTATCGAACGGACTATTCAGGAAGGAAGAGGCATCCTTTGGCAGGAAGGTGTTGAACTCCTTGTAAGAACAAATGGATTCGAATCTGTCCTCAAGTTTGTCCGCGGTGTTGTAGATCTCTGTCGAACAAGCGAATGGACCGTGATTATCGTAGGAGCTCCAGGAACAATGGATGATTCAGAATGGGCACGATTACGCAGAGAAGCCCCAGCTCTTACAATTGGAGATGCAGACCTAATCGAATCAGAACATATTGAAGATTCGAATCAGGAACCTGAGATTGGGATTCATTCCGATGGCCCTGTGAAGGATGTGCCACCAATGCTTGCACGCCTTCCTCCCGAATCAATGGACTATCCATCGCTGTTACGACGCGCTGAAGCATGGGCTTCATTCGGATTTGATGTTGCTTCGTTAATGGATGCGATTTCTATTGATCTCGATCTTGCTCGAGAAGTTTACGAACGAATAGAACAAGATATCCGTACAGCGACCGAATGTCTTGCTCGAATTGAAGAGGCAGAATATATCTCAAGTCCACTTCGAATGAAGATGCGTTTTCGATGCATGCAGTTGACTAGTCTCGACGAGATTGTAGAAAATCTCGACCGAATTGAAGGCGATAATAGTGCAAAGTAATGACATCTAATCAACGGAAGGAATGGCTGATGTCATTACAAGTGTAAATATCGCTAAAATTGTCAAAAACATACCTTGGGAATATCATCTCATTGACGACGTTCATGATTTCTATATCTCGTTTTGAGTCCGCAGTTTTCGTCCCTTGGGTCTTCAAGAAATTATCCACTGGAAGATCTTTGCTGGGGTATTTAGCCCCATTTACACGGAGAGATATACTGGATTCAAGATAATTCTTCAGATTGGGTCCAACAATTTCGTTTCGATGACTCAAGGCGTGAACGGCAGCGAGCATTTCTGCAGCAATCACCACAGCACAGTTTTCAATTGACTTCAACAGCATCCATGAGGCAGTTGCACCCATACTGACATGATCTTCCTGCTGAGCAGACACAACGATATTTGTAGCAGTCGAAGGACCTAGCCTAGCACGAATTTCAGCAATAGATGCTGCAGCGGTATATTGGACAATCATCAAACCACTGTTTAGCCCTGGATTCTCGGCGAGAAAAGCAGGCAAGCCGGTCGTGGCCGGATCAAGCAATTTAGCAATTCTTCGCTCAGATATAGATGCGAGTTCATGTATTGCAAGATGGAAATTATCTGATACCATCGCAAGGACTTCACCGTGGAAATTTCCTCCAGAGACAACCTCATTCACTCCTTTATCAGTGAAAATAAGTGGATTATCTGTAGTGCTATTCAACTCAATCTCTATTGTTGTTCGAAGGTGATCGAGTGACTCTTGAACTGCACCTAGTACTTGTGGCGCACAGCGGAAAGAGTAAGCGTCCTGCACTTTTTCACAATTGGCATGCGAAATCATGTTTGGACTATGATGCAGAAGATGACGTAACCTAGCTGCCACTTTCATCTGACCAGGATGTGGTCGAACACTGTTCAATCTTTCATCAAAAGGATCTGCAGAAGCATGAGCTCCTTCAATTGAGAAGGCCAAGGCATACTCAGATGCATCCATCAGATATGTAGCACGACGCTCAGCGAGAGCAATCCAGAGACACATTTGCGATGTTCCGTTAATCAGTGAAAGGCCTTCTTTGGCCTCTAAGACCACCGGTTCAATATCGGCTTCATTTAGAGCATCAGCGGCGTCTTTTAGGTTCCATACGCCACCTTCTCCTCGGTGATACACTTCCCCTTCGCCCATCATACCTAGAGTCATGTGAGAAAGTGGACATAAATCGCCAGAAGCCCCAAGTGAGCCAATACGTGGAATATGAGGTGCGATACCTGCGTTAATCATCGCTACTAAGGTTTCAATCGTTGACCATCTAATTCCACTGTGTCCGTTAAGGAGGGAGTTAGCACGAATTGCCATCATACCAAGGACTTCCTCGGGCAACATCTCTTCCCCTACGCCGCAAGCATGACTACGAATGAGGTTCGCCTGTAATGTCTTCAAATCCTCTTCGGGGATTGCGACTCGTACAAGATCACCGAATCCTGTATTAATACCGTAGGCAGGTTGACCTGAAGCGACTATTTCCTCTACCGCACGACGAGAACGATTTACTGCCTCTCTACAACTTTCAGCGATATCTATCCGTGGGGCAAATCCTCCACGTCCGAAATCATCCTTCGGGATACCAAACACAATGTTTCCAACATCAATAGTGGTTAGACTAGAACCATCAAGCACTATCGGAGTGTCCGTCATCAGAGTGAACCACCAAACAAGTTAGACATGAGTTCATCGCTCACATGGTTCGGAAGATTGACCTTGAGGCGAGGTTCGTTGGCCATGGCTCGTTCAATTGCCTCCTCGGCGGGTTGGTTCCTTGCCCATGCCCGACGTGCAATACCGTTGTTTACGTCCCAATGGAGCATCGATTCAATTCGTTCACGACTTGATTCTGAACCATCGATGACCATTCCAAACCCACCATTCATCACTTCGCCCCAACCAACTCCTCCTCCGTTGTGAAGGCTGACCCAGGTCGCTCCACGAAATGCATCTCCAACGAAATTGTGTACAGCCATATCCGCTGTAAAACGAGATCCATCCCGAATATTAGCGGTCTCGCGATAGGGGGAATCAGTACCGCTGACATCGTGATGATCTCGACCAAGAACGATTGGCGAAGAAATTCGTCCCTCAGCAATCGCTTGGTTAAACGCAAGTGCGATGGAGCGCCGCCCTACATCATCAGCATAGAGAATCCTAGCTTGAGAGCCAACAACGAGGGCATTCTCTTGTGCATGTTCTATCCAACGAAGATTGTCTGCAATCTGTTGTTTAACCGAGGGGGCTGCAGACTCCATCATAGAACGTAATACATCAGCTGCAATTCGGTCTGATTCCTGTAGATCTTTAGGATCTGCGGAGGTTACAACCCAACGAAACGGTCCGAAGCCTAGATCAAAGCATAACGGACCCATGATGTCCTCTACATAAGACGGGTAAATCGGATCTCCTTGCTCATCTGTTATGGATGCCCCCGCCCTTTCTGCTTCAAGGAGGAAAGCATTACCATAATCCCAGAAATACATTCCTCGTTCAACCATTGTATTGACTGCTTCTACATGTCTAATCAAAGAGTCACGTACAAGTTCTGCAAAGCCTTCAGGATTAGACGATAGCATTGTTGTGGCATCTTCAAAATCTAGATCTGCTGGGAAGTAACCCCCTTGGAAGGGATTGTGGAGAGAAGTTTGATCTGACCCAAGATGGACCTCTACTTCACGTTCAACAAGACGTTCCCACAGAGTGACAATATTGCCCACATATCCGATTGATCTAGGTTCACCAGAGTCGCTTGAATCAATCATTGCATCGATTGCCAAATCAACATCGTAGAACAAAAGGTCAACCCAGCCTTGTTGATGTCTTTTCTCTGCAGCAGCGGGGTTCGATTCGGCAACGATGCAGGATGCACCTGCAATAACAGCGGCCTTTGCCTGAGCCCCTGACATCCCTCCCAATCCGCTCGTCACAAAGCGGATACCCGAGAGATCCTTGCCCACAGGGAGGTCGAGGTATAGCCGAGCAGCATTCATGAGAGTGATTGTCGTACCGTGAACAATTCCTTGTGGACCTATGTACATGTAAGAGCCAGCAGTCATCTGACCATACTGGCTTACTCCAAGAGCATTCATGCGATCATAGTCCTCCTTTGAACTATGATTCGGGATGACCATTCCATTCGTTACTACGACCCGAGGAGCTGCCTCATTACTAGGGAATAGCCCTAACGGATGCCCCGAATACATCACTAGGGTCTGATCATCTGTCATCTCACAGAGGTGTTTCATCGCGATACGATACTGTGCCCAATTCTGAAACACTGCGCCATTCCCACCGTATGTGATTAATTCATGAGGGACCTGAGCGACTGCGGGGTCGAGATTATTCTGGATCATGTGCATAATCGCAGCAGCATGAGATGATCGAGCAGGATATTGGTCGATAGGGTATGCACGCATTGGCACATCAAGTGGCCTAAATCTATGCATATAGATACGTCCGAGTGTTCTGAGTTCATTTAGGAACTCAGGGGCCAGAGTTTGATGCCATTCACTAGGAAAGTAACGTAAGGCATTACGGATTGCAAGTTTCTCCTCACTCGAATCAAGAATCGAACGTCGTGCAGGTGCGTGGTCAACTGTTTCGTCAGGATCAGATGGAGGAGGGAGGCTCTCCGGAATTCCCTCAGCCAATGAACTGAGGTCGACTTGCATGGCACTCCATCGTGCATTCGGATATGGAAGTTGTCAACCCTCTAATGCTGCATTCACTAAACCCATAACCGCACGGGAATGCTCACTACAAGCACTTCGAATCTCATCAATCCGTACATTCATCGCCTGAGCTGCTTCAGACTCATCTCCAATTATGTTGATTCGTGCATTGAATAAACCACCCCGGCATGCAGCACTGGCAAGTAATGATGAGACACCAACATCAGTGATTGCATTCTGATTCCCTAGACGAGCAAGTTCAGGTAAGGTCTCAAGAAGACTGAGGGCAAGTTCAGCAATCTCCATCGGTGGCCCTGCAGCACCGATACTTGCAGATGCAATTGCTTCTTTCCGTACTGCCTTCTCATCATCTGTATCCTTCGGGAGTTTGAATGCTGCTACGACCGCATCATATCCAGAAGCATCTCTGTCCGCTAAATCATTACCATGTAACATAGCTTGTAGGCCAACCTGTTTTGCTTGATTCGCAGCATCAAAACCTTCCAAATATCGTTCCCGACTAGTAGTTAAGTCTGCGACCATCACCGCGAGAGCACCTGCCTGAGATAGTGCGACTCCAGAGGCAGAGCCGCCCCCAGGAGTGGGGGCATCAGATGCGAGTTCGAGAGCAAATTCAGCCAAAGTAGAATCCTTGAACGAAGTCATTGGAGAGCCTCCTCCACTGCATATTCGATAATCCGTTCCTTTGGTTCAAAGGGACCTAGTCTATCCAAACCCAGTCCTTTCACAGCGGCTTCTATGAGTGCTTCCTCCTCAACCTCACCCGGAGAATACCATTGCCCAGCAGAGATAAAACTGGAAAGTGGAGCAAGTCCAACCAATTCTGAACCGTCCACGTCTACACCATGATCTGAAGCCAACGACTTCACTGCCTCAAATGCGTGATGCATATCTGTAACTCCAACATCTTGGAGATTCATCGATACTTGTGAGATTCCATGAGCTTCTAGGGGGACTCCCATGCCCTGTACTTTGTCTAACATTCCACGAACCCTCATTCGTTCATCCCCATTACGAATCAAACGACCACTCGAACGTACGATAGTACCCACTTTCTTGGCGACTTTTGCATCCGATTCGGCAAGATTGACATTGTATGCAACTAAAATTGGACGCACTCCAATTGCAACAGCACCGAAACGTGCGTAACGATCGTTCCATCCACTTCCATAATCTGGGTCGCGTGTAACAGAGGCCTCAGTAGACCCCGTCATTCTCTCTTCGAGGGACTCATACTCCCCACGCCTTAGTGCACTCAGAGCTGTTCTATCAGGATGGCTGGCAGCACTACCGTAGTAGAATACTGGAAGTCCTAGTTCTGCATCCACTTGTGCACCAAGAGATGCCGCTAGATTCTCGCAAAGAGCCGCATCAGCATTCTTGATTGGAACAAATGGGCAAACATCTACCGCACCCATTCGTGGATGATTGCCCGTGTGAGTTCTCATATCAATTTGTTCGGCAGCGGCTTGGATTAGACAAAATGCGGCCTGACGAACGCTGTCTGGATTTCCTGCTAGTGTGATGACAGTACGATTGTAGTCAGGATCTGGTTCAGAACCGATAAGTGCACAGCCATCGATGCCGGAAGCAGCCTCACATATTGCATCAATGACAGATTTATCCTGACCTTCTGAGATGTTGGGTATGCATGCCACCAATGGCTCGCTCATGAGCACTATGTGCACCATGAAGCCCTTGAATCAGACCGTTAACCGTAGTGTACCAAATCCGAATCCTTCGGCTTGTTTCGGTTCTTACGCACAACGTCAACCGCTTCCGAGATATCCTCTGGAATGACATTCTTACGCCCCTCCTTAATTGCTCGAATCCCAGCTTCGATACATAATGCCTTGATTTCAGCACCACTGAAACCATCGGTCTGTTCAATCACATTAGACACCTTGACCCTCTTATCCAGAGGCATCTTGCCAAGATGTAGTCCCAGAATTGCCTTGCGACCATCTTCATCCGGAAGAGGTATCTCGATAATTCGATCGAAACGCCCAGGCCTAAGTAACGCCTCATCGAGAAGTTCCGGCCTATTTGTAGCTGCAATTATCTTGACATCATTGACCTCAGAAAAGCCATCCATTTCAGCAAGTAGTTGCATGAGGGTCCTCTGAACCTCACGATCCCCACTAGTGGCTGCATCGAGTCGTTTCGCACCTATGGCATCAATCTCGTCAATGAAAATAATCGAAGGGGCACGCTGACGCGCCAAATCGAATAATTCGCGAACAAGACGCCCACCTTCACCAATGTATTTCTGAGCTAATTCGCTACCGACCATACCGAGAAAGGTTGCCTTCGTCTGATTCGCAACTGCCTTCGCAAGCATGGTCTTTCCAGTTCCGGGCGGACCACATAGAAGAACACCCTTTGGCGGCGATATCCCGAATCGAGTGAAGGCCTCGGGTTGCGTCAATGGAAGTTCTATCGCATCCTTGAGGCGGTCAATCTGATCATCTAAACCTCCGAGGTCAGCATACACGACTTCAGGAGCATCGATTATCTCTGCAGCGGCAACCAACGGGTCATGTGCATCTGTTAACACATCAATGATAGACAAACTATCTTGATTCAGTGCTACTCTTGTTCCCGGCTTCAAATCCTCTTCACTAAGACGAAGATTTCTCGAAACGAGGAATACTGTTCCATTAGAGGAACGAACAATCGCGCGCTCGTCATCAACAATATCCTGAACATTACCAATGATGAACGGTGGACTACGAAGATGACGTAATTCCTCTTCCAATCTTGCTGAACGCTTCTTCAGTTGACCGACTTCATTCTCAAGATATGTCTTGTCAATCAAAAGTTGTTGAGCATGCTCCCGAAGATTTCGTACTTCAGTATCGACATCAGTGAGATCTGGGCGTTGGATGATGTCCTTGTCGTCGTCGCCAGGACGCTCTGCACCACTCTCCGCCATGTACCTTGGTTCCCCATCCAGTATATTTGAACCACGGAATGACGACATCCCTCATTGCGTTCATGGATTGGTTCAAAGGAGGGGAGATATTGGAACAGATTGACGAAGATGGCAAGTTGCGAAATCTGTGGTTCGGATCGGGTAGCAACCCGCCGTTCAACCTCTGGTGGACGTACCGTCAATGCATGTGACCGCTGTATGAAAGCAGCAGGACTACGGCCTGACCTCACTAGCACAGGAGCAAGACCTACTGATCAGGTACGGACTTTCGGAGGCTACGGTGGACTCGGAAAAGCGGGGAAAGACATCATGGTTCGAGGCGAAAAAGAACTAGCAGATGATTGGTCGAAGCGCGTGGTAGAAGCAAGACGTAACCGTAACATCGACCAACGTGGACTTGCACGGCTTATTTCTGAAAGGGTCAATGTAATCCAACGTATAGAGAAGGGACAAACCGTTAGCGATCAGATTATCAGAAAACTTGAGCGGGCGCTCGGCATCGAATTAATGGTTGAAAGAGAACCTTCTGAGACAAGGACTCTCGGATCCAATGTAGGTCGTCCCATGACTCTGGGGGACTACCTTCAGGACGCTCTCCGCAAGGAGTGAGTCAAATGGGTGAAGACGTGCCAATGCACATCATACATCTCGACCAAGATGACCCGAAGAAATGCACTGCTCGAGCAATGCATCGCATTGGTGAAGCAATCATCCATCACGATATTCGAGGGGCACCAAGACGAGGATTTCTTCTTGACCCTTCTGCCGGAATTGTCCTAGGTCCTGATGACAAAAAAATGGTCGATAGAGGTGCAGCCATTGTTGGCCTCGACTGTAGTTGGAAACATCTCGAATCTTCGATGTCCTCAATTTTGAATAACACTAGATTAGAACCCCGTACTCTCCCGTTAACCCTACCTGCAAATCCCGTATCATGGGGGAAACCGGGGCGCCTCTCCACTGCTGAAGCAATGGCACTATGTGCAGCAATAATGGGACGAATGGAACAGGCTGAACGAATGCTTCGTCCATTTAGGTTCGGGCAAGAGTTTCTAGAACTAAATGCAGAACCCATCGCCGCATACCAGAAATGCTCAACGAATGCAGAAGTGGTAGAATCCCAGTGGTCTTTCTTTGAACGACCATAGATGATTCTCAACGGACTTCTGAACCAGGAGCCATCTTTGAATCAACAGTGAGAAGACAAACACCGCCTTCCCCATCATCCGCAGCTAGCATCATCCCCTCAGATACTACACCGCGCAATTTTCGAGGTTTCAAGTTCGCAACGAAAGCGACATGGAGCCCAATCATTTCATCGGGCTTGTAGAATTCTTTGAGGCCAGCACATACTGTGCGTCCATCTTCTGACCCGTCATCGATGCGGACAACGTAGAGCTTGTCGGCATCGGGATGATCCTCGACAGTATCGATTCGACCAATCCGAATATCCACAGCCATAAACTGATCAAACTCAATGAATTGCACCCCTTCTAGCTCGTCAGACATGGAACCACCGTCCTTCTTTGTACGGCTACTGCCCTTGACGGTATGGGTAGATGGCCCGGATTCATCCACATGTTCCTCCGCAACAACTCCTTCTTGGGCAAGGATTTCATCGATATCAAGTCGCTGAAACAAGGGCTTTGCGGGCTCACCTGTCCACGTCATAGGGGCAGACCAATCAATAGCATGATCCCAATGGGATTCGGTCACGTCACCTTCCTGCCCCAGCATCGCCCATAGTCTCTGAGCAGAAAAAGGAATGAAGGGTTGAGTAACAATGGACAAGAATCGAGCAATTCGCCAACCAAATGCCAATGTCGAGAGAGAGGCCTGCCTCTCTGCCTCATCCCCCTCCTGAGATAAATGGGCCCAAGGGGCTGCTGATTGGATCATCTGGTTCCCATACTGCGCCGCAGACATTACAGTACGAAGGGCCTCCTTGTATCGATGACGTACTAATGAATCTGTGATAGAAACATGGAACTCCTCTAGTTTATCGGCATGCTCCCGATTATGTTCAATATCATCGAATGGAAGTAAAGGGGAGGCATCTTCGGAGGGAAGGCGGGCGGCGAGTGTCATAATTCGGTGAACGAAGTTTCCATACGCCGCGATTAACTCAGTATTGACCTTCTCAACAAAGTCACCCCAATTAAAATCGGTATCATGAGCCTCGGGCATGTTAATCGTCAACACGTAACGGAGTGTGTCAGGATCATGCTTCTCAAGGAACGAAGGAAGCCAGATTGCATGTTTACGAGATTTGCTGAACTGGCCCCCTGCAAGCATCAGATACTCCATCGCAGGAACATTATCTTCGAGATGCAAATCACCAGGGCCTGGTAGAGACGCGGATTCTGAACCGTTACTCGCCATGTTGAGTCCCATAATCAGGGCAGGCCAGATTACAGTGTGGAAGGGAATGTTGTCCTTTCCAAGGAAGTAGAGGTGCCGGGGAGTATTTCCCTCCTCATCGACACACCACCAACGTTTCCAAGATTCAGAAGCATTCGGATGACTCGAAGCATATCGCTCCGCCCATATTTGAGCACAGGTCAGATAGCCTTGGACCGCTTCAAACCAGACGTAAACGCACTTCCCATCAAACTCAGCATCATCAATTGGAACTGGCACGCCCCATTCTAAATCACGTGTTACTGCACGTGGGCGCAGCCCCATGTCCAACCACTGCTTTGTCATCGCGCGCACGTTGTTCTTCCAAACTGGCCACCGGGACTCAGCATGCTCCTCAAGGGCCTTCTGGAACACGTCAAGACGGTAGAACATATGCTCAGTGGCCCGAATTTCGACCGTGGCACCAGGATTCATCTTCGAACGAGGATTCTTGAGATCAGAGGCCTCATAGGTCGTTCCACAGGCATCACACTGATCTCCACGTGCATCGGTGTCACCGCAGTTGGGACAAGTACCTTCCACATAGCGATCAGGGAGAAAGCGACCTGTCCCATCAGTACGGACCTCATAGTACTGATCCATTGTTCGCTTCTCAAACAATCCCGCATTGAGAAGTGAAGTGAAGTTGGCTTGAACTCGTTCGATATGAGAGGGGTCTGAAGTTCTGTTAAACAACGCGCCACCATACTCTATTCCACGGGAGTCGATATTTGGCTCCCATACACAGCCGAGGTCTAACAACGCCTTCGTGTTAACAGCGTGATAACGATCTACAATATCCCGTGGATTGACGCCTTCCATCTCAGCTGTGACCGTAATTGGCGTGCCGTGCTCATCTGAACCAGAGACCATCAGAACACGATTGCCCCTCGCACGCTCGAATCGAGCAGTGATATCTGGAGGTAGATAGCAACCTGCAACATGCCCAAGATGGAGTGGGCCATTGGCATACGGCCACGCCACACAGACGAGTACATGCTCCCCGGTCATGCTCTGCGCTAGTCTGACCCGCAATTCAATGTGGCGTTCAACCATAGTTCTCACTTCACGAACCCTTTAGACCTAACAGCGCTTCAGAGACATGCACATGACAGGGTCCCTAAACGAGTTTAGTCCACTTTCATATGCGGAGTGAGTCCGAAGTGGATGTCCATACCTTAGTTGGCCAAACCTCCGTAGCCGGTGGTCAAGGTGATTACACTCTACTCATCTTGTATGCTACACTAGCCCTTGGTGCTTCCTTCCTATGTAGTGTCCTAGAGGCGGTACTACTCAGTACTTCGATTTCACACGTCAAGGTATTGGAACAAAAAGGCAGCCGTGTCGCTCACCTTTGGGCTCGATTCAAAGATGAACCCGAACGACCTCTAACCGCAATTCTCACTCTGAACACCATCGCCCATACTGTTGGAGCTCTCGGTGTCGGTGCTGAAGTAGCAGCTATGGTTGAGGGCACTGAATCTGAAGCTTTGGTGATGGCAGTGGCATCCTCTGTGCTGACTCTAGGCATCCTAGTTCTCTCTGAAATAATCCCGAAGACTCTTGGTGCGTTATATTGGAAGAATCTCAGTGTCTTTTCAGCCTATACTTTACGTGGCCTAATCCTGATTCTACTCCCCATCGTCATTCCAATGGAATGGATGAGGAACCTGTTCCCTGCAAAGTCTGAAAGTGCAGTAACTCGAGATGAATTAGCTGCCATGGTCGAGGTCGCAGAAGATGAGAGTGTCATCGAGACGGATGAAGAGAA
>JAZADD010000071.1:0-9990 GCA_036124005.1 Thermoplasmatota archaeon | reverse complement strand
CCAAACCCTCCGGGGGATGAATCCAGCCATGCTCGACAAAATGTTTGCTTTCATCGACAAAAACGATGACAGCGTCATTAATTTCGAAGAATTTCAATCCTTCATATCCAGCGCAGCACCTAGTGGGATGGTCGTTACTGGCGAACAGGCATTAGCAGCATTCCGAACACTCGATGTCGATGGAGATGGATTCCTCACAAAGGCTGCAATATTAGGTATTGAACAATCGACAGAAACTCATGATCCTACACCAGACCCCATACAAGAACCCGAGCCACAAGAAGAAGTAATCCAAGAGCCTGAACCGGTAATGGAACCTGTCGAAGAAGAAGTCGCGCCCACACCTGAACCTGAAGTCATAGCGGATACTGGTTCCTCCATTGGTGTCATGGATATCCTTGCACGCATAGGTGAGGCGAGATTTATGTCTGAAAAGAAGCGTATTACTCAGGAACTAACTGGGCGAGGTACGCAATTTACTGCTACCATCGATCGAATCCGAAATCGTATGGATCGAAATGGAATGATGGAAGTAGAGATCATCGCTGAGGGGGAACATTTCATCCTCAATATACCAGTTGAAGGAAAAGAGCTACCTGCGGCTCTAGAATCTGGAAAAGGTACCCTGGATATTATTGGAGAAGTGAATGGATTCCATATGGCAAGAAATGCAATCATAATCCTCGCCCACGATGTCAAATGAGTCCAAACATCGGATGGGTCTATCAATCGGTTCTGATTGGATTTGTTCCATGTCCCGCACTCAGAGCGCGGTGCTGACCATACTTCTGCTGCTTGGCTTCTCATTTTCCCCCTTGTTGATGCAGACCATAGATGAAGGGACGCAGTACGAACTTTCAGATCAAGAATTTGCAAGATACAGCCCTGGGGCAACTACTGATTTCACCCTCATGTACACTCAGACTGCTGGTGTCCAAGGTGGACCCGGTTCAGAAAATTGGGTGAAGGTAAACGACGTTATTGTAGACGATAACGACGACATCTACGCCGTGGGGGCCTTCGCAAATAATGTGACCATTGGATCGAGTGACTGGGATGAAGATTGGAGAACTGGATTCATTGCGAAATTCGATGACCAAGGCAACTCAATATGGGAACTCCTGATTGAAGCGCCCCCTAGTACTATCCATCCTGCATCGGAAATCATGAGCATTGATGTCGACAATGCCGGGCGAATTTTTGTAGGCGGAATGATGTGTGGTACGGCAACATTCACCTCCGCCTCCTCTTGTGGATGGGGAAGTACAAATTGGGCTGGCTTCGTTGGCAAGGTATCGCCCCAAGGCTTCTGGGAATGGGGTGTCTCAATCGACGGATCAGCTGGCACTGAAGTTGTAAATGATGTTGCGATTAGATCTGACGGGCACGTTTATGCTGTTGGAGAGATGCGAACTTCTGCCTTCTTTGAAGGTGTATCATACAACACATCTGGTAGAATAGATGGCTTCGTTACTCTTGTTGATACGATCAATTACGACTTTGATTGGGTCCGATTTATTGGGAGCCAATCTCACAACGAATACGATAATGCAACCTCAGTCATGGTTGATTCTGCAGACAACGCAATCGTTACCGGCACCTATTCCGACAACGCAGGTAACACCTTCGGGACATCAATCATCATGCCTGTCGGCCGACCAAATGCCGCCTATGTGATGAATCTCTCTTCAACGAATACAATCAATTGGGTTGCTGGAGCCGGAGGCAGTGCAAACGCTGAACCGGTATACGCACACACCATTATTGACGGTGGAGATGGATACTACTACGTCGCAGGGTCAATGGGAGGGGTCACAACTTTCGACAGTGCTGCGACTCAAGGTCAAGTATCTCTCGTAGCTAATGGAACTAGTGAACATGCTTTCATCGCCCAGATGGGCAAGGATGGTGCATGGAACTATGCACGACGTTCAGACAGTCCCAATGGCTACAATAACTGGGCCCATCAAACCGTCCACTCTATTGCAATGGGACAAAATGGAATGTTGATTGCAACTGGGCAATTCGACTCCCCAAATACCCACCCCATCAGTGAAGCTACCTTTGGTGGCACCCGAATCCTAGATGGTTACATGGGAGGGTTCCTTGTCGGATTCAATACCCAGACATCGAACTTTGCTTGGGCGAAGTCATTTGGTTCCAGCGGAGATAATGCTCGTGGAAATGGGGTATCTGTTCTATCTGATGGCCGCATAGTCACGGGAATTCATGCTTGCCCAAAGGGTCCGTGCTACGTGACTATCGATGGAGTGCAAACCAACATGGTTGGTTTTGAAGGAGGAGGAGGATTCGTCTGGACTTCTTTCCCAGATTCAGACTCTGATGGCGTCGCAGACAAAGATGACAACTGCGACTTAATCTCGAATCCAACTCAAGATGATATCGATGGAGACAACCTAGGCGACGCTTGCGATCCAGACATTGATGGCGATGCAATTCTCAACGCAAATGACAACTGTGACAAAGGCGCAGTAAATTGGGACTCGAGCATATGGATGAATGATCGAGACGGTGACGGATGTCGCGATTCTGATGAGGATACAGATGACGACGGAGACGGTGTTGACGATACAATTGATACCTGCTCTTCGGCAACTCACGAGCATAATTGGACAAGTTCTCCCGCCTCGGATTATGACGCAGATGGTTGCAAAGATACATCCGAAGATGATGATGATGATGCAGATACTATCATCGATACACTGGATCAATGTGCTTCAAATCCATCTTGGAAGAACTGGACGAGTAATGCAAGCACTGACCACGACGGAGATGGATGTAAGGACGACGGCGAAGACACAGATGATGACAATGACCAGCGTCCTGATGACGAGGATGCATGTCAGACCGGCCTAACGGGGTGGACGTCAGAAGTAACCTTCGACTTCGATCTCGACGGTTGTCGTGACTCAGATGAGGATCTGGATGATGATGACGATATGATTCCGGATGTAACGGACGCCTGTAATCCTCCAGGTGCAACCGATTGGACTAGTGTCTCTGAGACTGATCATGATGGTGACGGTTGCCGGGATGCAGATGAGGATAATGATGACGACAATGATGGCATTCCCGATGAACAAGATACCTGTCCGAAAGGCCAGACGAACTGGATTGGCAACGATGTAAACTTCGACAATGATGGAGACGGTTGCAAGGACGATGGCGCCCAAAACAATGGTTACGGAGAGGATCTAGATGATGATGGGGACCAAATTCTCGATAGTGCAGATTCATGTAGAGCAGGCGAAGTTGGTTGGACCTCAAACTTCGGGAATGACTTCGACCGCGATGGTTGTAAAGATGATACAGAAGACCAAGATGATGATGGCGATGGATTTCTTGAAGATAATGGTGAAGATAAGTGCCCTCTAACCACACTTGGAGACCCGGTCGACCTGAATGGTTGTGCTCCTGACCAAGGGGATAGCGATGGGGACGGACTCACTGATCAGGAAGACCAATGCCCTAGCGAAGATGCTCGTGGTTTCGACGAGAACCTTGACGGTTGTATCGACGATACTGACGATGATGGCATCAACGACGCAGAGGATGTATGCGTAGATACTCCTGCTGACGAATCCGGAGCAGCCGATCAACAGGCTGACGGTTGCACAATCACGGAACGAGACTTAGATGGAGATGGAGTCAAGGGTGATGAAGACCCTGTGAACGGTTTCGATCTCTGCCCATCAACTCCAGAAAACGCTGAAGTAGACAATTTCGGATGCACTCCTGACCAACAACTTGAGTTGCTAGATTCAGACGAAGATGGAGTAAACGATTTAATTGAGCAGAACTGGTTTGAGAGTTCATCTTACGATTGTAGAGAGACAATTCAGAGTGATCGTAATTCAGTCGATGAGAATGGTTGTGGATTCACGCAACTAGATGCGGATTCAGATGGCGTTCAAAACATGAATGACCAGTGTCCAGGCACACTTCCTCTCTTCAGCGTGGACGAGGACGGTTGCTCCGTCAGTCAAAGGCAGGAGAAAATGGAGGATGGAGGCGGGGCGGACCCAATACTGATTGCGGCGATTATTATTGTCGTAGCGCTTCTATTCGGGTCTGTAGGTGTCGCGGTAGTAGTTCGTTCCCGTAACAAGCCAAAGCCACGGAAAAAGAAAGCACGGCCGAAAACTGCAACCTCTGCTCCAACTCCTGGAGCTTATGCCGAAGAAGCAGCAGCGGCTCTTGCACCTGAGCCAACACCTCTACCCGAACTCTCGGGCCATACAACCGATGAAGACGGTGTAGAATGGGCCCAAGACGCTGATGGTAACTGGTATTGGAGAAACGACGCTGAATCCACGTTTTCACTGTATGAATCATGATTCGATGCTACGCTCCTCAGAGCCGAGGGTTGAAGTGCGTGATGTGCGACCCTTGAGCATGGCACTCAGTGAACGCTTACTCGTCCTGACCTTGACCGCCATCCTCATTGGAATGATTAGCGCACCAGGAATCTCCCATCCGGAGGCTCTCGAACCCGTGACATCTGAGATGTCAGTTGGGACGAAGGCTGGGACTACGGAGTGGACCGCTGTCGCAGGATACCCCTCTCAACCGCCAACTCAGCCTTCAATCGGAGTGGCAGCGGGATATATCTCCCCCACAAGCGTCTCCGTAGATACTCTCGGTAACGTCTACACCGGTGGATTCGTGATATATGACGTCAGTTTCGGAAGTCAAGCCTACTCTGATGTTGAACAAATGGCATATGTCGCCAAGGCATCCTCAACAGGAACTTGGCAGAAACTGTACTACACCTCCGTCTTCGGAGGCGGAGGTAGTTCGACGGTAACTGCTATCGCAACGTCAGGCACCGATGTCTACGCCTGTGGTTGGTTTGTAGGGAACGTGTCTATTGGCACCCAGAACTTCCAATCATACACACCATCTGGTAGTGTCGAAAGTTCACAGGACATCTGGGTTGCTAAATTCGATCAAAACCTCAATCCCCTATGGGCAAAGCAGGCTGGGACCGTCGAGAATGACGACGCGTGTGAAGACCTCGTTGTTTCACCAACTAACCCAGATGGCAGTCAGGACGTATACCTCATCGGGGAAACTAATGCAACTGCTCAGGCATATTTCGGTACAAGTATTACTCGAAATGGGAATGGAGGCACCAGTACTGACATCTTCATTGCAAAGATGTCTGCATCGAATGGGGCTTGGAACGATGCGAAAATTACCGGTGGACAATCACAAGATCTTGGTCAATCCATCGCATGGCGCGGAGGAGGAATTGTTGCAACTGGCCTGTTCAGTGGAACAGCGAACTTTGGATCGCAACAGATGCAAGCGATTGGCACTTACGACCTATGGATTGCCGATGCGAACACCAATCTGGCATGGGCCAATGCTAGTCAAGCTGGTGGTACCGCTGGAATCGTCCAGCCCTTTGGAATCGTGCAGCAGAACGGTGTGGATTACATAGCAGGTACTGTCCGTGGAACTGTTAACTTCGATACGAATCAAGTGATGTCCTCAAGCAATGGCCAGGATACCTCCACATTCGTTGCATCCCGTGGTGGAGTGAATAATCAGTGGGACTGGATTACAACTGCAAACGGGTATCACGAAGTTCGAGATATTGACATTAACAGTGCTGGTACAATCCTCGTCACTGGAAGTTTTGGCACCGTAAGTTGGTCCGGAACGGGAGGTTCTCTACAACAAAGCGGCAGTGGCACATGGGGTTCAACCACGCTTTCCTCCACATATTTCGACCCGTTCCATGCAACAATGGACAGCAGTAATGGAAATTGGATATCTGCAGACGGAGGTTCAGGGACCTATAATGACAATGGCATCGGAGGGGTATGGTCCCCTAATGGCCAAATTATCGGAATGGGTACATTCGGAGCAGGAGGTCCGACAAATATTGGTTCGACCTATACGCTCACTCTTGGTAGTGGTTCTGTAATAGGTAATGGAAACGCTTTCACCGATCAACAATACCAGATTTATGTTCAGATTGGGTCATATCTCTGGTCTCTCAAAGCGGACTCTGATTCGGATGGGACACCTGACGTAGACGACAATTGCCCTGACCTATTCAATCCCTCTCAGTCAGACATAGATGGAGACGGCCTCGGCGATGAGTGTGACCCAGATGCAGATGATGACGGACTCCTAAACGAAAACGACAACTGCGATGGTCCAGAAACAAACTGGGACCCAACAGATATCACCCTAGACAGAGATCAAGATGGGTGTAAGGATGCGACAGAAGACACCGACGACGACGCAGATGGCATCGATGACTTGACTGATGCATGTGATGATATTGGCGACAAGATGGGCTGGGTTTCCAACAACGTCTATGATCACGATCAGGATGGATGTCATGATATCGAAGAAGACGATGATGATGACAATGACTACGTTTACGATAATGTAGACCTCTGTCCTCGTGGTTGGTTCAACTGGTCCACTTCATCAAACACAGATTGGGATGGCGATGGTTGTCATGACGAAGGTGAAGATGATGATGATGACAATGACGGTATGTTCGATATGACTCTTGATGAGCAGCCCCTAGACCAATGTCCCAAGGGTGACCTTGGATGGACGTCAAATGCAACCACTGATCGCGATAGCGATGGTTGTCGCGATGAGGGCGAAGATACCGATGACGATGGTGACACTGTATCCGATGATGATGATCGATGCACCCCCGATGGAGATTTGGATTGGACCAGCGTCCCAATGGTAGATCACGACGGTGACGGTTGCCGTGATGCTACTGAAGATGATGATGATGATGATGACTCTGTCCTTGATGTCAACGATTCCTGCCCAACTGGATTGATTGGTTGGACATCGACTGTTCTACTCGATGTAGATGGTGACGGTTGCCAAGATAATGCCGAAGATACCGACAACGACAACGATGGTGTTGCAAACGCATTGGATGGTTGCCCATCAGGCGAAACAGGTTGGTTCGCCAGCAACGCTCTCGACGCAGACGGCGACGGATGTAGGGACGAAACTGAAGACACTGATGATGACGCTGATGGGGTATTAGACGAGAACGATGCTTGCCCTAATACACCACTCGGTGAAGCAGCAGATCCTGCAGGATGCGGGTACAACACTCAGCAGGACAATGATGGCGATGGGGTCTATGACATCAACGATGCTTGTCTCAATACACCCTCCGAGTCAACTCGTCTCTTCGGGAAAACCCTGACCTCAGAAGCAAACGGGCTAGTCCACGAATGGGGGACAGAGATTGAAGCGAGCACCGGTTGTTGGTTCGGCGAATTAGATCGGGATAACGATGGTGTGCAAAACTACCTTGACCAATGTCCGGACACTAACACAGGCTCATTTATCGATGAATTCGGCTGCGCTGCCGAGGAATATGACTGGGACAAAGATGGAATCATAGGGGACGTTGTTCTCAATCCAGATATTTGCCCAGGAACTTCGGATGCTGCAACCCGGGACAACCATACCGAGTTTGGAGGGATGGATGCATTCGGATGCTGGGCAGGAGATTCAGACACTGATTCAGACCAAGTCTTAGCCTACATGGACATGTGCCCAAATACTGACGAATTCGCTACTGTAAGCAAGGATTTGGAATCTCCAGAAATTATGGGTTGCGCCGACAATCAACTCGACTTTGACGAAGACGGCATCACAAATGACCTAGATATCTGTCCAGATACACCGCTTGAAATTGAGGTACAAACTGACGGAGAACGTATTGGTTGCTCGCTTGATCAAAGAGTTGAACTCGGTGATGCTGACGCAATTGTAGAGAAGAATATCCTGCTGATTGGAATCTTGACTCTGGTTGTGATTGCTCTATTGGGCGGAGTAGGTTTCGTCCTCATGCGTGGCGGCGGCAATGACTCACAAACTGGAGTCGATATGATGATGGCACAGCAGGCTGCACCACCGCCGATGCCAGCACCTCCTGGCTTTGCTCCGGCTCAACCAACCCATGTTGCCGATTACACTGGACTTCCTCCAGGAGGGCATTACGACCAAGGATATGATGGATCTACAATCTATATCTCACCAGATGCCACCCAATGGCAGATGAATGCAGATGGTTCATTCACTCGAGTATGATACTCAGGAATCTAAGCCAAGATTAGACAAAAGGAAAGCAGTCCCCCGCTGGAAAGCATCCTCTCGAGCTATTGGATCACCCATGACATGTGCACCGCGATTTCGAAGTATCCACAAGGCAAAACGGCGATGACGTAATTCATTCATTGGGACTCGAATCCCGAATTTCCATACTCCTGACATGTGGCCATTCTCTTCGATTCTTACAGTTCGTTTACCAAGACGAATTGCCTTAGGTAACCACCTCTTATCTTCGGTACTATCAAACGCATGATGTGCACCCTGATAGGTATGCAGAGTCACATTGGGTAACTCTGGAAGAAGATCTTCAACGAGCCCGATTGGTGTCCAATCGTCCCCTGTGCCATGAAGAATTAGCATAGGCGCGTTCGACCATTTCTTTACATCAGGGCGTAGATGTGTTGCAGGATAAAATGAAAGATGGGCATCGAACGGTGTACCTAATACTTCGATAATTGGAGACCATGCCGAATACGTTGCTACTGTTCCACCTAAACTCCAACCAGCAATACCAATAGAACCGATTCTAACATCAGCATCTAGTATTTCCTTGACTGCAAAGGCATCGGCTAATATCATCGCATGAGTAACTGAGAGTTGATCCTCAACCACAGATTCCACCGACCGTGTTGAGAAGTGTTGCAATTGGCAAACTGCGATACCGGATTTCAACCAATTTTGGGCATGGCCTTCATGGTGATTCGACCAACCGCGACTTCCATGGACTGCAACTACACAACCAAATGGCCCTTCACCATCAGGAATGTGTAAATCCGCGTAAGCAGAATGTTCTTCCAAGGATTTGAAACCGTTCAGAATATGGTGTATTTCAAACGGAGAACGGGAACGGAACTCAAGACGCTCCGCCATGACTTGAAGTTGAGCTCATCATACGTAAGCATGGTTAGAACGGAGCAATCAACGACGTCTGCCGCCTCCTGAGCGTCCACCGCCTCCTGAGCGTCCACCGCCTCCTGAGCGTCCGCCACCTCCTCGACGGCCTCCTCCTGAACTACGTGAGGACGAATGTACCGTTCTGGAGTGAGTTCGATGGCCATGATGATGATGATGATGGTGACGACGGCGATGCCACCATCGCCGGCGGTCACCTCCGTAGTGGTTGTTGATTACAACGACGTCGCTGCCATGGTGATATCCACGGTGATGGTGGACGTATCCACTGCGAGTAACATATGCTCCCGGAGGAGTATTGTTGAAGCGGACGATGAGGAACATAGCAACCAATATCAAAATGACAACAGGGATACAGCAGACCAATAACTCGGCCGCAGGTAAACCGGGGTCAGATGAACGAACGTCATTATGATTAGATGGATTTACCCAAACTGAAACTGATGATCCAGGGCCATTGTTTTGTTTAACATCAGCCATGCACGCATCACCTCCGCTAGTTAATTGAAACCACCCTGTGAACGAATTGCTGTAACTCACACCGTCTACAGTATAGTCAAATGATGGTTGGAATGAACAAGTGTAATACGTCACAAAAGAACCTGAGTTGCGAGTAAGCAATTGCTGCTCCTTCCATTTTGTACCAGATTTCCCATGTATGAGCGTGAAGGCTTGGAAACTCGAAGGGTCATCTTCTCGAATCTCAATCGTCATGGTTGCATCTAGTGGGTAATGATTCTTAATTTCCTCAAAGCAAGGACTCCCTGAGGTATACCAAGGCGAATCTGCCCAATCAGTGTAATTCGTTCCGTTAACATTCCACGTAAGAAGAATCTCGGCATAGCAAGTATACTCATCCTCATACTCATACCAATAATCACAAACATAGTCGCCGTAACTATCAGTGTAACAATCCTCAACTTCATGCTCAATCTCGAC
>JAZADD010000070.1:0-43269 GCA_036124005.1 Thermoplasmatota archaeon | reverse complement strand
AACGTGGGATAAAGGATCTAAACAGTGGTTGGCTTGGAACCGACCCTTTGCGTAATGATTCAGATGACCATTATTGGTCGGGCGCCCAACTTCTGACTCAGAGTCGTCGCGGTGACGGTATTATCGATGGCTGGGAGGTCTATTTCGGTCTCGATCCTTTGAACAGTAGTGATGCGATTCTCGACACTGATTTCGATGGTTGGGATGTCGACAGGGATGGCCAGATTACCCCTGACACCTCGTTTGGTACAATCGCCTTGGGGGAGGCATTTAGCAATCTTCAGGAGTATAGGGTGCACGATGATGATGGGTATGGTGTTCGTTCAGGCCTAAAGTCGGTCTTGCATGGACTTGCTCTGCAACCTATTCGTATCTATGACCAAGGAACTTCTCCTGCTCTTCTTCATCATGATGTGGTTGAGGCTATCAGCGTGGACGAGCGCCAGCAAATTGTACTTGGAACAAGATATGGAGTATCAGTTTTGAATTTGGATGCTGATCAAACGACTTCATTTGAGCTTCCGGCAGGAGTCAATCTCAACGCGATGTATCATTGGGACCATCCTGCGGGAGAACATCTACTATTGGGGACAAATATTGGATTCCATACACTTGCCCTCGATTCATCAGGACTTGTAGACGCGAACTCACTTGTTTCCGTCGAAATCGGTTCGCTTTCAAATCTCAATCCATTGAATCTTGGAGGTTCGATGATGTCAATGATTGCAGGCGGACCTAATGGTGAGGTTTGGGTAATACCTGTAGAGACCTCTGGGCAAATTGGTTTGGCAACCCGTTCCAATAATCTGGAATCCAAACTTTCAGATTTTGATGGTTCTCGCCTACTCTCGGCGGCTCACGTATCAGTTACAGGGGCTTCGCAAGTCCTCTATGCGGGCACTTCTCACGGCCTAATTGCTTGGAACACCAGTGATCTCCAAGGGGGAGCAGAGCCCTATTGGATATTCGACAATGTGACTGCTGAACAGTTTGTTCGCCCAGCAGATCCTTTCAACACCTCCAAGTCAGCAGTTGTGAATGTTCTCGAGATTGATGGGCCGCGTGATGCGGACGGCCTGATTACTAACCAACAGGTACTCTGGGTTGGGACGGCCGGAGGACTCCATGCTTACGATTTGGTAACTGGTCCAACGGATCCTTTCAACGCCTTCAATCGCGAACGGATGGAGAATGAAGGTCTCGATCAGGATGGAGGCAATGATATCCGTTCGATTTTGATTGGTGATGAACAGATTATCGTTGGTTCGGCCGCAGGCACATGGGTCTTAGAAGGAAGTCATTCGATGGTTTTCGGCATTCAGGAGGGGCACACTCGGATTCCTGGGCCAATTCAGAGTATTGCTCTTGGTACAGTTAACAACGTGTCCAAACTTTACGCAGGCATCGACCCTGGACGTTTTGCGAACATTGCCCCAATTGATCCTCTCTCTAATGATTCAGATGAGGATGGTATGCCTGACGGCTGGGAATTTGCGTATGATCTCGACCCAACAGATCCGTATGATCGTGATTTAGACCGTGATAATGACGGCGTCCGTTTCGATCCGTCTTCTAATTACATCGATCGTCCATGGACTAATCTTGATGAATATCGTTTCATCGCAACCACTACTGAGGGATTCAACGGAACTGATCCACTCAATACAGATACTGACGGAGACGGCCTCTCCGACGGTTCAGAATACTGGGGATGGTTTTACGCCGATACGAACTTCACCTGCTATTATCTGAACGGAGATTATCTCTGTGATGAATCCAAAGGTCAAGCCGCTGCTTCAGTGTATCTGAACGGTTGGGTTACTACTGGAAGTTCTGGTGGCACAGATTTGCCCACTGACCCGAGTAACACGGATACTGACGGTGATGGCATGCCTGACGGCTGGGAAATAGAATATCGACGATGGATAGGTGCTGATTTCACTGGAGGGAATGATTGGTCCCTTGATCCGTTCGACCCTACGGACGCCGATGAGGATGCAGATGGGGATGGGCTGTCGAATCTTTGCGAATATAACTGGCAGATTATCCTTAATCAGATTCGTCTTGAAGGGGATCCTCTACGAGGGGAGACGGCTGAGGCTGCGGCTAATTGGACTGCCGTAGACCCGAAGGAGATTGATTCGGATGGAGATGGTTTACCTGATGGATGGGAGGCACGCTACAGTTGTCAATGGATTCCAAGTAATGCTGGGATTAACCCGATGAATGGTTCTGATGCCTTCAATAATCCAGATGGGGATGGATACGATGTGAATCGCGATGGAATCATTGGGCCAGATGAAGCTCTCAACAATTGGATGGAATATCATATCATTGATCGAATCTTGCTTTCCAATGAGAGTGCGGATGGGCAAATTCATCCCAATGGTTTTGTGACTGCCTTGTTTGATACTAGTTGGGCTTCTGGGCCAACGATATCCTTCGGGCAACAATCCTCAGAAGATGTTCAGTCTCTGGTACCTGTAGTACAAGATCAGGGTTCTTTGGACCCCTTACTCTCAGATTCAGATAACGATGGTATGCCTGATGGTTGGGAGGTCTGGTTCTCACGATGGGATTCTTTCAGTGAGGAATGGACGCTGAATCCTGCCAATGAAGGAGATGCAGCAGGCGACCCCGATGGAGATGGCCTGACTAATTGGGAGGAGTATGCGAGTATCAAAAACGAGGATAACGAGGTTAGTACCATTGTATCGTCACCACAGTTTTACCTCCTAGTCACACCGTCCGTGACTACTCCTCAGGCTTGGAGTAGTGCAGGCGGAAATCTCTCCTTTGGTTCGTTCATGACTGCTGAACAGTACAACCTTACCGGGCCAACAACAGACCCGAATAATGCGGATACAGATGGGGATGGTCTTCTCGATGGTATCGAACTTTTGTTCACCGCTTGGAATGAGACAAATGAAGAGTGGACTTTGAATCCGCTTGTCGCCGGAGATGGTGGATACGATGGGGATCAAGATGCTGTAACCGATTTAGAGGAACTGAACCTTACCTATGCTAACCCTGTCAATGGAGGTCTCGCTCCACCCGATGCTCCCAAGATGTGGGAGGAAGCCGCTCTAGTGGACCCGAATGAAGCTACGAGTCGGATTTATCGTATTCTGTTTAGCAAGGAGGGTCGCGCATCAATCGCAATATCACAATACAATGATTGGCAGACTAGTGGATTCGCGCCACCTCTACTCGCGACCTTAATGGGAATTACCGATCCTAACGATCCTGACACCGATCGTGATGGCATGTTGGACGGTTATGAGTATTGGTTTACGGAGTGGAATCTCGATGCTAATATTTGGAGCATGAATCCCTTGACTTCTACGGATATTGATGCAGATTCAGATGAGGATTCTTACGACTGTAATGGCAACGGTGGAATCGATGATGAGGAACGGTTTACCAATCTGAGAGAGTATGAATCACGTAGTTATGGTAAGAAATCCCAAATCAACAACATTGACGCTGGCGTCACGTTGAGGACCTTCGGTCAGGATGCCCTCGATGCGATGATGCAGGAAGGTGGGATGACGGAGGAACAAGCTGTTCAGTCCCTATACACAGCCTTCGTTTCAAAGGATATCAAGTCGTCTGAACGTGTCCAGAGAATCAATACTGCTTATTCTGATAACTTCAATCTGAGTCTACTAGGAATTTCGGACCCAACTCATCCGGATTCTGACAGCGATGGCTTGCCTGATGGTTGGGAGTTCTGCTATGCATTGTATCGGAATACTATGCCAGCTAATGATTACCGGTGGACAACGAATCCAGTTAACCCTCTTGATGTCGATTATGACGCAGATGAGGACGGTTGGTTTGATCGAGATAGTAGCAAGCCGGTTGCCGCACAGGGCAATTGGCAGGATCGTGCATTCACTGAAGGACCGGTCGAGGATCAGATTTCTTCAGGCAATTCCTACCTATGGTTCACCAATGCGATGGAGTATCGTAACCAGACAAATCCCATACTTTCCGATTCCGATGGAGATGATCGCCGTCGTATCTTCACAACCATTGACGGTGTTCTGACTTACGATGTCGACGGCAATCTTTCCGATGGCCGCGAGGTGTTCAAGTATGGCAGTAATCCCAACGACAATGATACCGATGGTGATATGTTGCCTGATTGGTATGAATACACACATGGTTGGAACGAGACCAATAGCAACTGGTCATCGTATCGCCAGGTCAGTGTGGTTTGGCAAGAGATTAGTCCAGATAATTGGAAGCCATTAACCTCGAGTACCAATTCTGAAGGTGACCTCATAATCCAGAGGGCGACTTTAGATTGGACTTGGGTCAGCATGGATCCGACTAATCCTACAGATGCTACGGAAGATCCCGACAATGATGGAGGGTGGGATTGTAGTGGTGCAGTATGCGTATACATACGTTACAATAATTTCCAGGAATTCTTTGGAATCACTAACGCTAGCCTTTCCAACGCTGCTCTTGTCCGACAGACACCACTGCTTGATTGTGATGGGTCTCCTATCGAGGAATGGTGGCAGTTCCGTGAGTATCTTTTGGGCTTCTGCATACAGAACCCCGTCAATACAAATTATATGCGAATGAATAAAGTAAACATGTCTGATCGACTCTATGCTCATGTTGTATTGGATAACGATCCGGATTACATGGAGCAGACTTACGAGGATAATATCAACCTAGTATTTGGCGAGTGGACCGACCCGTGGAATCGCACTTTCGGTGATGAGAATCATCTTCCGAATCTGGGTAACGGGGAGTTTGTGTGGGGATGGTATGTATTGGATATCGATGGAGATCAGGTCGCAGATGGGACGCATCCGTTCAATTACGATACTGATGGTGATTGGTTGAACGACTTTTTCGAAATAGAAGATGATCTTCTTGACGGTATCCGGGGCAACGGTGGATCTCCTATCAGATACGACGACCGTGCTACGACATGATGATTGTTCAGAGACGGTGATATGTTCAAGGTGCATGAGGGTTATCGAGTAGTATGAGTGGGAACTCTGGGCGAGGTGTAGGCAGTGGGCGCATAAGCGCCATCAGCCTCGTCTTTCTTTTTGTTCTTGCATCGATGGTGCCTTTGTTTGGATCCACAACAGAGGTCCGTGCAGATTCAGCTGCGCGTCATATCTACACTTTCTCCGATGGAAGTACGAGCGCTATTGCACTTGCATCTCCAGGTTCCCCTGCGCGCAATGTCATGGTGACTTTGCCTAACGGTGCCGAGATTCTCGATGCCGAGGTTACACTTTCAGGTGCATCATCCACTGGTTGGAATCAGGTTATTTCACAGAATCGTGCGGACTGGTCTCAAGGTACGTCAAATGGTGTGGACCCGAGGACAGATGATCTTGCTCTAGGCATGGCATCCCCGGAGGTAGAGTTCGATGGTTATGGTATGGATTCCATGACGACCACAACTGTGTCCTCTGCTTGGTCTGACAATGGTTCTTTCACGATTCGTCAACCTCATTCTTCCAATGCTACCGAATCTAGATTCTCCCAACAGAGATCTGTCAGTGCTGCAACTGCAGGCACTTATGCAGGTGCGTCGTTCACATATCGTGATTGGATTGTTTCATCAGATCTCCGCGCGTCGAATATCAATTCGATGCTACGACTTCTGCATGCGAACAATGGTACTCAGGTTCAAGGCGCTGCTATGAACAACGGCCTCATTTCGCTAGATCTCTCTGGGTGCACACTTCCTAGTTTGCCCTTTACTTGGTCTGGTTATGGGATTAGGGATTGGGCTATCAGCGATGATGAGCGTGCTTTTGGCCTCCTTACTACCTATTATTCCTCCACTTCTTCACAGTACCATCGAATCGTTGAATTTGATATCCGTTATCCTACGACTTGGACTTGTCTTGCAGTTCACGACCCTTCTACGAATAACCATGGAGATTATTCCGGGATTTCCTATGACCGTACCCGGGATGTAGTATGGGTCAACCACAATCTGCTAAACCGTGTAGTTGCCTACCATGCTGATGATGGTAACTTTGACCGGAATGCGACACTTTACTACAATTACTTCAGCACCTCTGGGACACCTCGCGGCATGGTTGTGAATGGTTCTTACGTCTACTTCCGTAGTTATGCTTCTTGGCAGCAAGATCGTTTAGAGGCCTACGCAATAACAGGAAATCTTGGTTCCACCTTGACTAAGCAGCAGGGTACAACAACGATTAGTGCAAATGGATACGGACTGTACTACAATGGTCAACGCCTTGTCACGCAGGACTACTATGCTTGGTCCACAAGCCCGATGTATCGTGAATACGGTTCGGGGTGGGCATACGAAATTACGCCGATGCCTGGGACTTCATCTTGGGTTAGTCTTCCAATGGATGTAGGTGAGACAATTCTCTCTGCCAATATGGAGGTGTCTTGGAGTGCAACTGCTGCGGGAGACCGAGTTGATTATTGGGTTTCTGCGGACAATGGAACCCATTGGGAACAAGTCACGAATAATCAGACGATTCATTTTGCCCATACAGGGGAGGTTCTTCGTTGGAAATTACAACTTGTTGGGTCTACTGCTGTTGCATGGTGGTCTCAGGTACAATATTCCACTGATTATGAGACCTCAGGCGATTGGTCTAGTGCATTGGTTCAGACTGGGACTGAGATTGGTCGTATCCGTGCAACTTGGCTCTCAGATGAGCCGGCTGGGACCTCAGTGGAGGTCCATGTTTCAGCAGATAATGGCACCAATTGGTTGACTGTACAGAACAATGTCGAGGTTCAGTTTGACAATAGTACCTTTGACGGCTCAGGAAACCGTTTGAAGTATCGAACTTTGATGACCACTGCTGATTCCACAGTTACTCCTGTGCTTCAGAATCTTGTAATCAATTATGAAGAAGGGTGGCCGGCAAGTGTTCGACTAGATATCGGTAATGATGGCGACATGGAGTATACGCACGTTGGAGTATTGACCGATCCTTTAGTCGCGAGCAACCAAGCGATGGTGACGGCCCTCAACACCCATGCGGTTCAGAATGGAGCAGGTGGGACTGACGTTATTTTCGCAATTCATGCAGGTTCAGCTGGTCGTGTGATGTTGAGTAACCTCGACATTACGTATCGATACATGTCTCGAGTCATTGAAACTACGATGGAAGGAGGAACGATTGTTCCAGATGGTGAACATCGAAATCTGATTGTCCGTGCTGCTTCTGGAGATGTCGCAACATCACTACTTCGACTTGATGTAGACCTCCTTTCCACACAGGGTTCGACACCACGATTGACATGGCAGTCTGGAAACGTTTGCTCTATTTCGAACGACCCCGCCGGCCTAGTTTCTTTCGATGCTGCTAACTGCACTTCGCAAGAAGTAGGAGGAGTCACCTCAATCCGTCTTCCAATTATGCCTAACTGGGCTTGGGATGATGAGTCGGGAGTAGAAGTTCGTATTGATCTTGAAGACGATCTAGGACTTGCCGTTGATGACCATGAAACAACGGAGCTCAATCTACGTATTGAGAACGATATTGTTCTCGGTGATCTTGAGGTCACAGACGAAGAGGGGCGCGTTCTCCTTCCATCCGATTGGATGCGTGGTGGGCGCAACGCTACGTTCTCTGGAACTATTGCCTTCGAGGACACCGCACGTTATCCTAGGCCGGGCGAGTTTGGAATACGAGTCGTGGGTCAGAACTTGACTCTTGATGGGCAACCACTTGAGGACATGCAAACTTATGTGGATCAGACCAACCCCTCCTATGGCTTGTATTCTATGTCTTTCCAGACGCCCTTCCAGTCATCGCCGGGAGGGATGCTTTTCCAGGTTGAGACCTTCTCCATGCAGAACGGTTCGACCTACGTTAATCCTAATCAGAACACTGTGAAGTTGGTACTTGATGGTGTCAGTCCATTGGTTATTGGTGCAACTCCCTCTGAAGGTTCAGAGGTGCATGCTGGTAGTCAACCAATTTCGATTATGATTCAGGATTCTGTGGATCCTCCTGAAGAAATCACAGTTCATTATTGGATTGAGAATCAATCCGATTTGAACTACAACAATGTCCCTGATCCATCCGAGTATTCTCAGATGCTATTCCGTTCTCCTGAGATACAAGCCGGTGGAATCAACATATTCAACGGAATAATCGATGATTCTTGGAATGTTCACAAGGAGCGTGTCTCGATCTATGTCACTGGACAGGATACTAGTGGGAATTCTATCGCATTGGGGGGTGAAGCTGTTTGTCCGGAGCCTCCATCACCGTGCAACAAAGATCGTTCAGGGATATCAGACTGGACGGAGGACCTAACGACTTACATTACTCGCGAGGAGTTTGAACCACGTTTGATATCGGAAAATAGCACTATCATTGGGCATGACGATGAGACTCCTCTTCATCCAGGAATTCAGTACACTGCGCGTCTCCGTGTTCAAGATGGTAATGGGTGGAACGACATCCGTTCAATCCAACTTGCTTTGGCAGGAGATCTCACAGATCCAAGGCAGTCAATCTATGGAAATGTAACTTTAGATGAGACCGGTCAAACAACGATAGACTTTGAATCTGGGGGCAATGGTCTTGCTGTTTCTAATCTCTACACCTCTTATGGTCCTGATCCATTTGATACGTCTGATGACCCTTCTACATTGTTTGTCGATCTTAGATTCCAACTTACTTGGTGGTTCCCTGAGGAGTTTGACACTGATGGTCTTGAGACCTTTATCCCCGTTGTCGAGGTTACGGATTGGCCGTGTAATGAGGGTGAATTCGTGCCTTGTCATGATGATCGTGGGGGCCTTGGATTCGATGAATGGAGCCTTGACAATGATCTTCGTTTTGATATGGAACCCGGGCATCTAACTGCTGTTGATTTAGCGACAGGGCGCAATGTGTTTGTCAGTGAGGGGGGTGAACCGGCTCTAATTGCAGCGGGGCAGGTTGTTCGTATCGAAGGCCGTCTTTTGTTCAGTGAAGATCAGATTCCTGCGCCAGGAGGGGCTTGTGATATTGTTGTGGCAGATCTTGAGAATACTTGGTCTGCAGTTCCTCGCGACGATGGCCATTTTACCCTAGATATTCTTGTTCCGAATCTCCAATCTGGATACCTAGATGCCTCGATGATTCTTGAGGCCTTACCTGGACTTGCAACTGATGAGACTGCGGCTACACCTCGTCTACAACTCTCCGTTGATGGGACTCCGCCAGAGATTGATTCAATCTCACCACATGGTGATGTGAGAATAAGTCAGGCGAATCAAGTCAATGTGAATCTATTTACAACCGATTCTAGTGGTTTCGATGATTCAATTATCACTGTGCTCCACTACCGTGTTCGTGCAGGTTCAAGTGAAATTAGCCGTGGTAGTGCACCGTTGTCAGACTTAACCATCATCCAGAGTAATGCGATGTGGAGTGGAAAAATCGATTTCACCGATGGTGGCGCAACACCACTTCTTCCTGGTTATATCATCGATGTATGGGTTACGGGAGCAGACCGTGCAGGTAATCCCTACGAGAATATCGCGAACTCCGAGTTACAACCCTTCGATTCTTGGCGCCTCGTTCGAGTGGGGCCATCCATCGATCTTCCATCTTCGATTATTCGATGGTCTGAGCCATCTCCTGTGGGTGGAGAGAATGTCACTCTTAGCATCGAGGGATTGAATGAAATTGATGAAGAAGGGATGGTTCAGTTCCAGATTCAGCAGGAGATTGCCCCAGGTATATGGGCGGATGTCGATGGTGCTTCTACAGAACTTCGCATTATGGGTGGTTCCGAATATAATGCCGCAATCGAGATGACCACGAGAACTGTTCAGGAGTCCGAGGTAGATCGCTTCCGTCTCGTCGCCCGAGATGGACATGTCGATGTAGATATGATGACCCTTGAGTCACTCCAAATACAGCCGTATCAGGCGAGGGATGGGGAAGCTCTTGCCGAGCAAATCGAGGAATCACAAATGACTTTCTTGCTCTATCTAGCTGCTCTTTTCGGATTGATTTTCGGCACCATCATGTTGGTGCTCTATCGTCAAGAGATGAATTCTGAAGGCGATGATATGGAGCAAGATGTCCAAGGTGAAGAACAGACTGCTCTCGTAGAAGCTGAGAGTACCGGGAAGTCCCGCTCGCCTCCTCCACCTCCTCCTGGAATTTCTGCTTCACCTCCTTCACCTCCTCCGGGAGTATCTGTCTCATCACCACCACCACCTCCTCCTGGTTTGAGTCAGCCAGTTTCTCCTCCTCCTGCTGTTACAAATCCTACTCCGGCAGCACCGAGCCAACCCGCTCCCCTTCAGTGGACAGATGAGCAACTTACTGCACAGGGTTGGTCAGCACAGCAGATTGCCACTTGGCGGGCACAGCAGGCTCAGGCAGCCTACTCTCAGGGCTCTACGTCTGCAGAAGTTACCGGAGGGAATGCTGCTGCCCGATTCTCCGATCGCGTTGTGGATCATGTTATGCGGCAATATGGGATTTCAGATCGTAACGCATTCCTAGCTGCTGCAGAGTTCTTTGATTCGGATGGCAATCGTTACCTTACAACTGCTGAGCTCTCTAAGGCTGCAGAAGCATTGGGCGAATCCCGTTGAGAGGAGAACTGATGTCCGAGGACAGAATTCCCACTGAGGATTCTCCAAGCACGGAGAAGATGCTCTTTCTCCAAGAGAACATGGTACATCTTGTCAATCAAATGTCAATGCCAGTTATTGAGGTGAGTCTAGTTCTCTCCAAGTACCTCAATCGCATGGTGGATGAGTTGGAGAAGAAAGCCGCGTTATCTGATGAGATACTTCCTGAAAATGTCCTTAGTCAGTGGCCAATCGAGGCTATGGAGAATTTAGATACGAGGGGAGGTATGTCTCTTGAACGAATTCTTGAACTCGTTGATCAGGATCGGATGGATATCCTTGATACTCTAATCCGTACTGTCATTAACGCTACTGAATTGCCATTTATGGACGCAGTTCTCGCTCTTCGCCGTTGGGAACAACTCGCTCGAAGTCAACTTGCTTCTGCTTCGGGCGTGGGGCAACTTTTCTCCCCCATGGATCTTCCCGAGGAGTTCTAATTCTCATGTTACCGTTGTTTTGATAGCCTCAGCAACACGTTCGTTAGCAAGCCACCATGCATCCACGATTGAGTAGATGTATAGTAGGGGCCAGAGGAGAATGGATAGGAGTAGAGGGATTTGGAGAAGCGTCCAATCTCTGGCTTTTGCATGTTGCCGATTAAAGTGCTGTCCTAGGAATAGAAATGGGACCAATGCAAGACCTATGGCAATTAGCGGTCGCAGGGCGCCCCAGGGTCCGACTCCTCCTGAGAATTCATACCAGATAATTCGCAGGACATTCATTGGTGTCCGTGCCCTACCTCTGAGTTCTTCGACGATGTCGATTCCCACATCGCCTTCGTCCATGAGGTCACATGAACGGAACCTTTTGTGAAGTTCTCCCTCAGTAGTGCTATCTCACCCGGTTCTTGGGGAATCTCTTCATCCCCCGTTCTACGGTGGGGCCTCATGGAGGTTCATCGTGTTCTGCTGACGGGCTTCGAACCGTTTGGCGGCCTCTCAAAGAATGTTAGTTGGCAAATTGCTGATTTCCTCGGTGAAACATCATCAGTTGTTGATCTTGGGCCTAGGGAATCGGGAAGCGGGCAACCACTGCATCGTTCGATATCTATCGAATGGGAGGCTCGATGTTTGAGTGTTGACAAGGCCGGAAGCTGTGCAATCGCTGAGATGATTAGTGCGGGAGAATTGGATGGTTACTCAGCGATTATCCACCTTGGTCTTGCTCGCAACGCTAAGGTGCCGCGAATTGAATCGCAAGGACTCAATCAGAATAGATTCAGAGAGGCAGATAATTCCGGACGCACATCGAATGAACGTATTGTTGTGAACGGTCCAGATTCAATTCCTTGTTCAGTTGATGCTAGGCATGTGTGTCGTGATGGATTGACTGGATTCCTTGAAGTGAGCAATGATGCGGGAGGATACGTCTGTAACGAAACACTCTACCGGACATTGTATGCCTTGGATAAGAGGAATGGGGAGTCGATACCTTGCACTTTCATTCATCTGCCTTCTTTCGAAGATATGGATTTTGAAGTACAACTGAATTTGGTAAAACGAGTATCTGCAATTGTGGTACAACCTCCTCATATCGAGGTAGTAGGCGCATTATTCAGAAATGGGGACCAATGGATGGCAAGTCGACGGGCTTCAGGCCGTCATGAAGGTCTTTGGGAGTTCCCAGGGGGTAAATTAGAACCTGGTGAGACCGTATATGATGCCTTGATTCGTGAATGTGATGAAGAATTAGGTTGGGCCATCAAACCTATCCGGCTCTTTGAGCGCATCAACTACGTATATTCTCACGTGAGCGTAGAACTTGAATTCTGGATATGTGCGTATGAGGGAGATTCTCTTCCAGCATTAAGAAGTCACACTGAGCATCGCTGGGTGGCGAAAGAGGATTTAGATCAACTCAATTGGTTAGAGGCAGATATCTCATTGGTTAAACGGATTCAATCTCTTGATTGAGATTATTCATCAGTCCATTCTCTCGGACTCCCGTCCATTTCCATGCCTTGATTATCTCCAATTGAACGAGGCACATTTCGACGGCCTGGGTGATCAGTAGCGGATTCAATCCAATTTTGGATATCATCATGTTCTAACAACACACGAAGGTCGCCACCGAGTGATGAATCGCCTTCAAGAACAAATCCTACTTTTCCTACTAGTGCTGCCTGCCTAGAAATCCTGAACATCGTTGATTGCTCAGTAATATCCATACTCATTGCATCCATCGCAGTGTCCAGAATTCTTTGTTCTCGCAGATTTTGGAGAAATGGAGACAAATCGGTCGCAGGGCCTTGTATTGTCATCCATGGTTGACTTCGAGGATAATCCTCTATTTCGATATCTGAGTCAGGCTGGAAGTCAGGAAAAAGAGTGAGGATAGATTCCATAATTTTCTCAGGATTTTCATGAGCACCAATCCGTGTCTCAATCCACACAGTTGGTTCGGCCATGACACATTCCCGTTGAATCCGGGTCATGGCTCTTGTGCCATAGAAACTGGTTAGATTTTGATTTGGTTGGGGAAGATTGACGCCCAGAGGTGGGTGCATCGGGGTATGGCGGGCCCTTCGGTGTTGACCGTCATTCCTGTTCTGAATGAAGCAGTGCATCTAGATCGTTGTCTTAGTTCCATCCGCTCACAGACTCTCTCCAGTGATTATCACCGTGTCTTAGTGTTGGATGGTGGTTCAACTGATGGGTCCCGTGAGATTATTTTGCAGCATGTGCATGAGAGTATGTCTGATGATGGTCCCGTCGTTGAACTTCTGGACAATCCTGGCGTCCATGTACCACATGCTAGGAACCTTGCACTTGAGCAGGTAGATGATGAGTCACATATGTTCGAGATTATCGGACATGCTTGGGCTCCACCCGACCACTTGGAGAATAGGTTGGCAGAACTCCAAGAAGTGGAGGCGGAAATAGGGCGAACAATCGGATCAATGGGCACGAGAATCATCCCAGAGGGTTCAGGTGGTTCATGGGGAGAAGCAAGTATCGAAGCCCTTCTTTCTTCATCTCTTGGGGGGAGTGGACAGTTTGCTAGATTCAAGGGATGTTCGACGGCTGAGTCTCCTGCCTTCTGTTTACACCGTGTTGAAGCGGTCCGTGAAGTCAATGGTTGGGACGAGCGTTGGGTAGTTGGCCAAGATCGTGATCTCAATCTTCGTATTGCGAAGGCTGGTTGGCCGGTGATGCGCTCTGATGTGTCATATGTCCACATGGCCAAGCGTAGAAATTTCTCATCCCTATGGGGGATGGGTCATCGGTATGGATACTGGCGAGCAAGGCAGGCAAGTGTCTCAGTTACTCGGCTTCGTGTGAGAGAATTGTTGCCGTGGATTGGTCTCTTAGCAGTAATATGTGGGTTTGCCATTTCAAGTGAATTTGAAGGTGCAAATCAAATTTCATTTATTCTAATTGCAGCCTACGTATCCATTGCTCTTTTCGTTGGCCTCTTGGAGGCGATACGATTCCGTCGCCCATCTCTCCTTCTAGGGGTACCCATTGGTTTGTTTATTCTACATATTTCATTCAGTTTGGGTCTTCTCCGGGGTGGGTTGAAACAACGTCCACCATCGAATGAGCGAGTCGAGAGCGCGAATCATTGAAGCGGCATCGTCACAACACAGGTTCATGGAGGAAAAGAATCGATGGACCTCAATCGTCCTATTCTTCTCTGTACCATTCGTCTTTCTTATTGTTTCAAATCAAGGCCCGCCAGCTGTAGCCCTACTTCTGAATGAGACCTCCTGGGCACCTTTTGCTTACTACGGCGTCTCGGTTGGAATCGGTTACCTACTATACCGTCGTTCTCGTGTTGTGAAGGATATAGAATGGCATCGTTCGAAGAGCATCCAGCGACTCGACAAGGTCTACCGTGCTGAGGACCGTGGCGTCTGGCTTCGTGCTGACGCTGCTGACGAGAGATTAACGGTTGATGCCCAACGGCGCCCAATTGATTCCCGTCCTAAGACTGCTGCTCGTCTTCAAGGATCTATTGCTGATGTTAATCGAGAAGGAGAGCCTGAAGAGATTGAATCTTCGACGGATGATGTAGAGAATGTTGAACTCTTTCTTGAGCAGGAGCACGTCGTTCGTAGCACAGAGCGAGTCACGGGTAAGAGTGGCCCAGTAGAGAGTGTGAAAGGTGTCACTAAGGAGATATCCTCGCAGCAAAATGAGGGCTTAGTTCGTGGAGCACTCTCTAGGTTGGCGCTAGCGCGGGAGAGAGCAGCGATGGAACGCGTGGAATCACTGTCTAAGGCTGAAGGAAAGATGCGTACTTCCTCTACAGTTGAATCGTCGGCTCCTGCCCCTCAAGTGAAAGTGATTCGTGGCCAGGATTACGATCCATCCCCTTCGAATCTTGATGCTCAGTTTGATACTAAGTCCGTTCAGCCCAGCGAACCAGTGCGTGCTTTGAGACGTTGTGTCGAGTGTGGTTCTGCAATGGCGGATGAAGATACCTATTGCCCAAAGTGTGGCGCCTTCGCTCTTTGAGTCCGGGAACGGTTGAAAGGGGGTGCCTTCACCTCGTTAGACGGGGAGCGCTTCATGTCTGAGAAGAGGGACTATTACGAGGTCCTAGGTGTTGACAAGAAGGCAACGGATAAGGATCTAAAGAAAGCGTTCCGTTCTCTTGCAAGAAAATACCACCCTGACAAGAATCCAGATGATGAAGAAGCCGAGGCTAGATTCAAGGAAGTCCAGGAAGCCTATGCAATCCTATCTAATCCTGAACAGCGTCGACAGTATGACATGTTCGGTCATAATCGCCCGGGAGGTGACCCGTTCAGCGGTGGTTTCCAAGGTGTGAATATCAATTTCGAGGATATTTTTGGTGATGGTCTCGATTCTATATTCACTCAGTTCTTCGGTGGCGGCGGTAGGCAGAGACGTAGAGAACCGAAAGGTAGTGATTTGCTTGTTCGTCACCGCATCTCCTTCGAAGCAATGTTCAACGGTTCTGAAGAGGAAGCCACAATTGAATCTCTTGTTACGTGCGAACCTTGTATGGGGAGTGGCGCAGCTGATTCGTCATCGATTTCTCGTTGTTCGACATGTGAGGGTCGAGGAAGAATTACCCAAACACAGAGGATTGGCCCCTTCCTCCAAGAGACGGTTGCAGACTGTCCGAATTGTTCTGGTTCTGGGCGGATTATCAAGGACCCTTGTCGTTCCTGCAAAGGCGATGGTCGCGTTCGTAAGGAGCGAACCATTCGCTTCAATGTACCTGCAGGAGTTCCTGAAGGTACACGTTTGAGGATGCAAGGGCAGGGGGAGCCTCCTGCTAATGGAATTGGAACGAATGGTCACCTCTACATTGAAATCTCAATTGAGAACCATGCTTGGTTTGAACGATCAGATGCAGATTTGTTGATGGCTTTACCTGTCGGTTTCGGTGACTTAGTTAAAGGAAGGAAATTCCAGATTCCTCATCTCGATGGTAAGGATCTTGAGATTGTGATTCGACCTTCTACTCGACCAGGCGAGACAATCGATATCCGAGGTCGAGGCATTCCTCGTGCTAGGGGGCGGGGGCGTGGTGACGTTACCATTTTGATTAAATTACATGTGCCAAAGAAGATTTCTCGTTCGGATCTATCCACCCTCGAATCTCTTTCAGATGCGTTGAATCTTCCTGACGATGCCGTAGTAGATTCTATCCGTTCAGAAGCTGACGATCGCCGTAACGATTGAGGGAGATTATTCCTCTTCAGTATCGACTGCCCGTGGTGGCATGGCGGTTACCTGTTCGCCATCGATTGTACCATTGAGGAGTATATCCACCTTTTTTGGTCCAGGTTCATGTTGGATACGAAGGAAGAGAAGTTCTCCGATAGGTAGTTGATCAATAGCAATCTCATCTTCGAAATGAATCCTCTTGGGGTGCACATCGGTAATCTCGACACGCTCTCCGGACTGGACAGCGAGCCGTAGTCCAGTGTGCATCCATTGCTTGATTGGACGTAAACCAACAAGAAGGGTGGATTCCATATCAATTGGTTTCCATGCTGCAATTTCGATATCTTCAGTCTGATAGCGGAGGGCAGGGTCTCCCCATTCGTCTACAATTGCATCCCACTCGGAGTCGCCCAGAGAGTTCAGTGCAGCATCGATATCTTCGTCATTTTGTGAATCAAGTCCGATGCCCGACAACCGTTCGCGCAGTCGGCTCAATCTGCGGCGTTCATGCCGTTCGACTCGAATTGTCCCTCGTTCTTTCCATTGCCAGTATGCAATCGGTATTAGGGGTGAAAGGAATAGGAATCCTGCAAGGATATAGAATGCCATGAATTCATCTGATCTATCTACGAAGATGGGAGGTCCATCCAATGCATTTTCAGTAATTGTAAACGAGTAATATGGGTTCAAGGCCCCTGTAGAGTTCGGATTCTTACTCACTCTGATAGCATGGATGCCCTTGGATAGATTCTGCTCGGTTGTGAATCCTCCGAGTGTGCCATCATGACTGACATTTAGAATCTGAATTAAACAGCAATCAGTGGATTCTATCGTTGGATTTACTTTCACATTAGATCCATTTTCCTCTTCGATTTCCAGCAACCAGATATCGACATCTTCTGGTGAAGAAAGGTAACCTTGTCTTTGTACACCATCATATGCAATGGTTGGCCATGCCTCCAGATCATCACCTGCCTCAAACATCCGATTCGGTGCATCACCCAAAGTATCTCCATCTGCGTTTCCTATTACTGTGTGGCTGATAGAGTAAATTGCAGCCTCATTAGAAGTGATTCGAAGTTGCAAGGTCACAGTAATTGCTCCTACATCTTCAATAATGACTAATCCATTGGAAATGTTCAGAGAATCGATGACTGCTCCGTTGATTCTTTCAACGTTAATGTCTGAATCTGAATTGATAGCAATTCTTGCTTCGTTCGATGCTCCTACTTGTAGGAACACGTTGTCCCCCTCTGTATCTGACGGCCCGATGCTTCCATGCCATTCAGTAAGAGGCGGGATTGTATCACTCATTTCGTCTGCGTCTATATGGCGAAGCATCTCAAATCGGTATGGATTGTCTTCCACCCCCCCAGTAGATCGAAGTTTGAGATTAATGCCCTCATTTGAGGGCGACTCAAAGACCAAATTTGCACCATCCGTACTTTCGATTAAGGTAGGTGGTTGAGTGGATTTGTCATACACATCTATACTGAGATTTGAGCGGGAAGATTCGAGTTTGAGAGTGATAATGTCTCCCTCATTTGAAGCGATGTGAATCGCATCGACATCGTTCTCAACGAGTAATCCAGTATTCTGCCCCTCGTAAGCGTCTTTGATTTCGGAATCACTCATCGATTCGGGATGGTCTACTATTTCGTGCCCCTCTAATGTTGGAATTACATGCTTAACTTGCCAATCTCTTGAGTTGTGCTGTGGTGGGAGGTGTATGCTTACGATCCCCGCTCCCCCATCGAGCCATACTTCTGCTGCGTTATTTGCATCTGCTTCTAATTCATGGGCCTGTCCGTTAGAATCTATGACTCCAATCGAGGCAGTGCCGCATGTGCCAATTGAAGGTGATGTACAAATCAATTGGATCCATCCTCTGTCACCATTGGATTCTACCTCGATAGTTTCTCCATCGTTTGACTCTGCAGTGGCGAGGAGTGGGTTGCAAGTTGTGAGAATCAGGAGGATTACGGCGGCACCTGTGGTCGCGAATCTCCTGCCCATGGTATAATCTGTCAATAAGGAGCACTTAGACCCACGCGAGGGTCTTCACTCAATCTGGCTGAAACGCCCTATGCAAACTGAGAATCATTCAAGCGGGCCTTCAGGATGGGCGTGGTATGAAGGCACTGGGTCGGACTGTTCTCGCTAGGAACAGACATGCCCGAATCCTTGGACTCGGAGATCGTCGTTCACCATCGTCAGAAACTCCTGCAATGGTGATGATAGAGGGCGATCCAGAATCTTTCCGATCTCATTGCATACTTCGTTTTGAGCGTGATGCAACCTGCTCGCCTGCTCGACTTTTGATGGAGACATTGAACCCTGCCTTCGATGTATCTGAGTCCCCCTCTATTATTCAGTGGCAAGTAGAGGAGGGCCTACATCTCCCCCCATCTCTGAATGATGCCGATTCAGGTAAATCTGGAGGGGATTCAGAATTGCTTTTGCTTTCTTGGCAGAGTCTCCACCATGATTCTCGCCTTTCTAATCCTGATCTTCGGCCTGACATCGTGATTCTTGTCGATGCTCCTCAACTCAGTTCCTCTGGTGCAGATCTCATTCTTGCAATTCGAACGTTGAGGGAGCGCTTTCCTGCAGCACTCTTGTGGACTCCTGGATTGGGGGGGCCAGACAATGCGGCTCTCTTAGCTTGGATGGGTGTCGACCTTTTCGATTCATCACGATCCAGACTTGCGGCTAGTCACGGCCATTTACTCACAATGTTAGGTCCGCGTCCCCTGCATGGAAGTGAGCCAGAAGATCGTTGGATTCGTGAGTGGATGGATGTTTCACATTCAATCCGATCAGCAATCCGAAGTGGAACTCTGCGTGAGTTAGTTGAGATGCAGGTACTGAATAGTGCGAGTAGTGTTGAGCATCTTCGTAGATTCGATGCTTTACTTCGAGATGAGGGTGCACCTCTCGATCGTTTTGTGGCATCATCTCGTAAATTCAGATTTAATGCTGTTACAAGTCGGCAGGACCCTTTGGTCCTCGATTGGAGGTATCGTGTTAGTGAGAATTACATCCCTCCTCCCCATTCTTCGCGCATTCTCCTCCTTCTTCCATGTAGCGAACGAAAGCCCTATCGTGAATCTCAGAGCCATCGTAGGTTTGCTCGGCACATATCCTCTAATGGGGTAGATCAGGTGATGGTGACGTCTCCTCTAGGTCTGGTCCCACGTGCACTTGAGGATCTTTGGCCGGCGGCGCATTACGATATTCCAGTTACTGGAGATTGGGACCTCGATGAACTGGACATGATTCATTCGATGCTCGCTCGACTAGTTGAGCGAGTTGGTTACGAGAAGATAATCGATCATTCGGGGATGGATCTAGTATCTCGTTTCCCCGACTTAGATATCATTGATTCACGTGAGGGTCGTACAGCAGGAAATCCTGAATCTCTTGAGTGTCTGGAATCTACTATCAACAAACTTGTTTCTGATCTTGATATTCGGGCACCTAAAGGACATCGGCACAGAATCGAGTGTTATCGATCTTTGTCACAATTCCAGTATGGTACGGATGCTTGGCTAGAGGATGTGCGCATCGAAGGGCGGCCTCCAAAGTGGAGGCTTCAGAAGGACAGCATACAGATAGCTCAATGGCATCCAGATGCTGGACGTTTCGCCTTCTCAAAGGCGGCTCTCCCTCTCCTCTATGAGACGAAGACTCTTCCTGAAATTGAGCTTAAGTCCGATGTTGATTGGCGAGGCGACATTTTCTCTACTATCCTCTCATCATATCCTGAAGGTATTCGCGTAGGCGATGATTTGCTTGTTATGCAAGATGGTAATCTGATTGGTTCAGCCCGAGCAACAGCTCCACATTGGGAATGGGCTGGATCTCCAGGTCGACTTGCCAAATCACACCATCGCCTAGGCTGAACTACTGCTTCTCGTGGACGGAGCGGTTAAAGAGGGGGAGCAAGTCGCGGTGCTGCTGAGGGGTCACTGATGTCGAGGATGCACGCACCTGGTCGAGGCAAGAGTGGGTCTACTCGTCCCCACATTGATTCTGCTCCCGCGTGGTCTAACACCGACAAGGCACAGATTGAGGAGACAATCGTTGATCTCGCTAAGAAGGGTAAAACGACTGCTCAAATTGGAACCATTTTGCGTGATCAGCATGCGGTCCCAAGTGTTCGCCTTGTCATGGGTGAACGCATTGGACAGATTCTTGCTCGCAACGATATCTCACCGTCTGTCCCTGAGGATTTGATGGATCTCATGCGAAAAGCTCTCCGAATGATTGACCATCTGTCTGAGAATCACAAGGATATCCACAATCGTCGTCAACTCCATCTCGTTGAGTCGAAGATTCGCCGCCTTGCTCGCTATCATAAGGGTGCAGGGGCACTCGATTCTACTTGGACTTACAAGCGTGATCAACTCAGGCTTGCTGTGAACTGATACCCTTGCTTACATCGCAGGGGTCTTGAACCACCGTCTCTGTGGTTCTAATCTGTGACATCGCTGCTTGAGATGGAAGCCCTTGCAGGGCCAGTTGATGCTATCGAAGCGGCTGTGTCAAGCATTGATTCCGATACATCATCTACATTGACAGTAATTGCTCCATTGACACTTAGTGGCGCATTTTCGCATGCTATGATCGAGGCTGCTTTAGTCGATCGAGGATTAACATACAATCGCCGATTCTATCCTCATGACCCCGGTCTTCATGGCATTACAATTCTTATCGAGGACCAAGATGAGGGTGCCACTGTCTGGGATTCAAATTCCTTGATTCTAACAATTAGGCCAGCAACCATACTTGCCCTTGAAGGGCATCGGGGAGACAATCGGCATGGGCGCCTTTCACCAGTGGCCATCGCAGCTGCTCTGGCCGAACGCATCGCACCAAGGGGTGAGAGAACGTCACGGTTGCGACCTTTTGCTCTTGCTGGTAACTGGTTGCATGATGCATTGGACCAAGCCTACGATCCAGTGTACACTCGTTTACGAGATTATCTCAAAGAGATTGGTTGTATTGATGTCCGGCCTCTTCCTGAGATTCCTGACCCCGAGGTGTCAATGCTTCCGGGTGTAGATAAATTCGCTTTGGAAGGCCTTCACCTTGCATGGACATCGATGGATCAAGAGGATAGGGCACGTGCACTCTCAAATCTCCTTCTTCCTATCATCCCCCTAGATCTTCCCTCCACCCCGAGGGTTGAGGAACTTGGATGGCACCGGATTATAGCTCCTTCATGGTCGAGAGACTTGGCTTCGCAAATTTACGACATCAGGAACGAGTTCCATTCTGCTGAAAATAATCGGCTTTTCTTGAGTCGTTTAATCGACAGTTTAGTTCGCGATGGGATGCATATCTGATTATTCGATTAGAAGTGTCCGACCACAACCTCCACACTTGAGGCGAAGTGGCCGTTCATCAGATGGTACTGGATTGGCCTGATTGCATTTGGGGCAATCGATGACGGGTATGTCGCGATCAGGCACATCTGAAAGGTCACCAGTTCGATTTTTTGGACTAGCGAAGACGACGAGTAGTCCCATGATGAAGGTACCCGCTTCGGCTCCAAAAAGAAGGTTCATCTGAATTCCATAGATGTACAACATCCATACTACCGTCCCCATAACTACTAGCCAGATGTTCACTGGAATTCGCATTCGGTTCTTTGTGATCCTGAACATGATCATGAAGGTAAGAGCCATACCGATAAGGAGTAGAATTAGTCCCACGAGAGGCGCATCTGTGATTGATCCTGCGGGGGTAATTGTCACGCGGAAGTCGTCGTTACGATCGTTTTCTCCGAAGGTAACTCGGACATTTTCGGATAGACCATATCGCAAGTAACTGTAATCGATACCGTCCCCATATACGCCTGCAATTCCTTGCGTTGGGTTTGTTGAAAGATGAGCATCAAGTGTCACTCCGGTCCAGTATGTCTTCGATTGAGAACGGACGAAACTCTCAATCATCGTGATTTCATTACCGTCAAGAATGGTTGCTGTTTTGATACGAATCTGCAGAGGACTCGATTTTATTTCATAAGCATCTTTCAAATCAATATCTACATCGATAGCGCCTTCGATATCGAAAGGTGTTGCACCTAGAATCGCGGTAGAATCTAGTGCCAATCCACGGTCCAAGAAGTCTGCAAGATTTTGTGGACTTGAGATGAGATGATTCTCCAGTACTTGGATTTCAGCCTCACTAATATCTCCATCTTGGATTTCAGAATCGATTAAGCTAGATTGGCCGGCACTAATCTCTCTCCACCAAGAGGTTGAATCAAGAGTATCATTTCCGATATTGTCTAAGCCCCAGCGCATCCAAACACTTACTGCGCCATCAATATCCAAAGTACTGACTCGCTCTAATCGGTCACCTGACTGGCGGAGATCGAGATCATAATCGAGGGTGCTACCTCCTGTTCTCGCTGGTTCACTACCGAAGTTCCAACCTCCACCTCCACCTTCGCTATCGCCGAATTCGATTTGGTGCTCTATTTCCGATTCGATGCTAACTCCTTCTTGGGGTGTTAGCGTGAAGTTTAGTGTAAAGGTCCCACTGCTGGTTCCGGCAGGAACTGACCAAGGGTATACGATTTCAACACCTGTAGTTGTGGTACTAATGAAGGGTACGTCTTCGATAATGACTCCACCTATCTTGGCTACCATTTCTTGCATATCTGCAAGGTCTGTTGCATGTTCTGAATGGAGTCGTATTGGTAGATATACAACATCTCCATCTGGGTTGGGCTCAAAGATTTCAATTTCAACCAATGGTGCATCAAGATACAATCCACTTGCTGATTCTGGCCCTCCCCACTTGATGATGGCCTTGGAGTTGTCATCAGGATTAGACCAAATAATTCCGCCATTCATGAATGTAGTAACTCTAATTGTATCTCCTCTTGAAACCGACATCTCATCCACAGAGACATCGATAACGAAGGTACCTTCCCTGCCTGGTGAGAACGGAATGCCTCCATTACCACCCTGAGATCCTGTGAATTTTTCACTTCCAATTTCGATTTCTGCGGTGAAATTAGCCCCCCCTGTAGAGCCTCCCTCTACTCTGTAATCGATTCTAAATTCCCAAGTTCCAGAGGGTATGACTCCTGCGGCTCCAATGCTCGATTCGAACTGTGCAACCCTCTGTTTGTCGACACCTGCATTTTCGATTTCAAGTTCATACAGTTGATTCTTTGCAGACTCAGCAGGTGAAAGATACCCTGTTTTCGAACTGTCTGAATCTCCAAGAAAGAACATCACATGTTGAGTTGGCCCTTGGTGAACGGTCCCACTCGCTGCATCTGTGACTTGGATGCCGTTGTAAGGCATCATCAACATACAGAGGATGACGAAAAACGTCACAGTCGCTCCACGCATGTGCATACCAAGTTGGTCCACTCCTTCAACAGTCCGGCGTATTGGCTAATCATGGAGGTAAGTAAACACCTGCGTACCGTTCTCGAGTATATTGGTTAAAGAAGCAAATCCGACACGCTCAAACTGTACAACCTGTCCAACTTCAAGATTGCATTTTTCGATTCGACCTGTTTGTTGTTGTATTTCATTATCGATGACGATCAGAATCATTGCATTCTTTGAGTGGCTCTCAAGAACCCAATGGACAATTTGTCGTTGATCAGACCTATCGAAGGCCTCGACCATAGCAGAACTATCAGTCAGGGTCACATCCGCGAACTCCTTCAATCGTAATTTTTCACAGAGATCAATTGTTTGGACCATGATTTCATCTCCGTCCTTAGGTGCTGGCCAAGACCTATGCCCCATTGTGGAATTGTCAGGATGGAGTGGTAGGGAAAGTTCCTGAGTTGGCCATGAATCTGTCATGGTTATTCTTCTCGTAACGGGCTCTCGAACGAATGAAAAGCGAGGGGTATTTGCTTCGATAGCTTTTACGTTGTGTGAATCAATGGTCTTCATTGAAACGGAGATATCCTTCTGTGTAAGTCCGAGTTCTAGCCAGAAGGAGCGGATAGCTTCTGGCGCGTATCCCTTTGAACGAAATGCAGCAATGGTAGGTAGGCGAGGATCGTCCCAGCCTGAATAGACACCTGCTTCGATATCTGAGCGCATTGCACTAGTGGAGAAACCACCGAACTCATGGACCTTGACTCTGCCCCAATACAATGTATCTGGATAGGTCCAACCCCTCATCTCATAGAGCAAAGTCTGTTTCCGTGTAGAATCCATGAGGTCCTTCCCTCGGACTATATGGGTCACTCCTTGGAGATGGTCTTCTATGGCTGACTGATAGTCAAGAAGTGGCCAAACACGATAGGTATCCCCTACCTTGGGATGTGGAGTTGTTTGAATTCTTAGGGCTGGCCAATCGCGAAGAGCCGGATTTGGTAAGGTGAGATCGGTACGGATTCGAACTACTGCGTCTCCGTCTTTCCATCCTCCTTGCGAATCGTTCATCCTCTCCCATCGTTCTAAATTCTCAGTAGATGATAAGTTTCGACAAGGGCATGGTTCTTTTCGATCTCTTAACTCTTTGAAATCACCAGCGGCGCAAGTACAAACATAGGCGCGCTCAGATTCAATATCCTCAATGACATGTGCTAGATAGTGTGGCATTCTTTCTGAAGCGGTAACAATTCGATCAGGGGCGCGACCAGTGAGCCATTCAAACTCTTCTGCGATGGTAGCATATGCTTCGATTGAGGGTGGTTTTCTCTTGGTATCGGTATCGTCGAATCTTAGGATTACTTCGCCTTTATGCATCTGGGCAAATTCGCTGTTAATCACAACGCCTCGACTGTGCCCTAGGGACATTGGCCCATTTGGATTGGGTGCGAATCGAAGTACCACCCCCGTAGGTTCTCCATCTAGGGGGCGAAGTCCTTCACGCCGCTCCTTTACTCTCTTTTCCAAGGCTTCTGGAGCCTCTTCCTCAAGAAGTCCCCTAACATGTTCAAGGCCTTGCTTGTTTGCTATTGTGTTTGCATCATCAACAGCCTTCTGGATTAGGGCTACGAGATCACGTGCATGCTTCTTCAGATGAGGGTGGGCGCCGAACATCCGGCCGAGAACGGATTTCATCTCTCCTGCTCCATCATATTCAAGCGCATTTTGGAGAGCAAACTTCCGAATCGCCTTCGCGACTTCGGGGTCGTCAAGATCAGATGTCATCGCTCTCATCCTCCGATGAATCGGCTTCGCTCTTGACGCTTGCCGAAGACCATTGGTCAATTCGTGATTGTCGCTGTCCTCCGGCGATTTCTGACCGTCTTGGCGGAAGGCCCCGGCCTGAGTCTGAAAAATACTGCTTCACTGTCTTCCAACCCCACCGCAAATCTGGATCAGGGTGCTCATTTGAGAGGAGTATTGGCAGCACAGATTGAGTATTAGGATCAGATGGATATCCTGAACCGACATTGAATCCTCGATTCTTAGCAATCGCTTCGATGGCTTTGTCACGATGTACCTTGGCTACAATTGATGCAGCACCAACTACCTGGTGGTCTGCGTCAGCTCTATGCTTCGAAATAACAGATTTCACTACTTCGACACTAGATATCCTCGAAGTAACATTCTGTCCAAAGCGAGCCTCGTTAGTGTCGCAGGCATCGAGAATGAGTTCTTCGATATGATTGATTCCCAAACCATCTATTGCTTCGCCAAAGAGGTCTACCTCTAGATCGTTGAGAGTTTTCTTTTCCATGGTTAAATCGATTCTTTCTGGTGAACATTCGATGATTGAGATATGCCAATTTTGTTCTTCGTGGATTACTCGACTCAGTTCTTCTCGCTTGGTTGGTGTTAGATTCTTTGAGTCGTCGACTCCGAGGTCAATTAATCGTTGAAGGTCAGTAGACGGTATGGCGACAGCAGCGACTACAAGGGGGCCGAGGACCGGCCCGCGTCCGGCTTCATCAACACCCACGATCATGAGTGTGATTCATAGGTCGAGGTCAAAGACCGTGTCGGTCCCATCATCATCTTCTAAAAGGCCGAGCACAAGGTCGTCAGCTACGGCAAGGCTTTCTTCCTCTTCATGTCGATCTAGGACATTACTGGCCTGCGATAGTTTGCCTTGATCTATCCTCCTAGCAGGTTCTACAGGACCCTTAGACTTTGAGCGGAAGGACTCTACAAAAGCATCTGAACCTACTTCTGGAGAGGTGACAACATCTTGTTTCTTAGTGCTTCTTTCAGAGAATCGTTTTGTCCAATCGGAAACAGTTTCTGTAGATGCGATTTCAGGGGCATTCTCGCGTTTCATCCTCTCAAGGTCCTTTTGTCTCCGAACAAGGGCTTGGTTTAGCAGAATGGATCCAATAGCAACGACGATTACTGTCATTACTAGGCCATTCCATTCCAGTAGGAATAGTAGTGCATTGTCGAACGCAATAGCGATTGCCGATGGTTCATCTTCTGTAATCGGGTTCTGGATTACAGCTGAGTAGTCAATATTTGTCGAAGTAGAGAAATTTTGTTGAGGGTCGCGGATACTCTGCACTGTCAGTTCTAGTGTCGCAGTTCCATTTCCTGTGAATCCTTTAGGTACGCTAGAATAGGCCTGAAATGTCATGTTCATTCCTTCATCAATATCCATGCATTCGAAGTAACGGATATGATCGGCCTCAGAATGAACAGCGTCTTCTGGAGGAATTAGGCCGAAAACAGCATCTACATCCATGTCCACTGTGACCATGACTCCATCGAAATCATTCCCCTCATTACGAATTGTAATTGAGATGATGACATCATTCCCATCTCTTCCGTCTTGAGTTGCGACAAGAGCCCAATCGATTACAGGAGCAACCTGGATACTTCGTGTTATGGTGTCATGTACAATTCCTCCTGATTGCACCGCTATACCTACACTGCCAGTTTGCAGAGCATCCGTCCCATCATCGATGGAAATCATAATCGGAATCGATGCCAGATTACCTAATTCGCTTATTGTGTAGGATTCTGAAGGTGTTGTAACACTAGCCCATGGAGGTGATTCTGTGATGCTTATTGTGAATGAATCCTCCAAATTTCCAAGGTTCTCTAACGTCACTCTTGTGATGCAGGTCTGACTAGGCTCGATACGTTCGCAGGCCGCTGTTTCCTCTTCGGACAATGATGCATCCCTAACTCTCAGGATTCGAACAGTCTGATTTTCTTCAAGGATAGTAAATGGGTCATCTAATCCTTGAGCGAGAACTCGAATATGGATTTCACCTTCTGCATCGAATGGTGCTGCATATTCAATAATAGCCACGCCGCTTTCATATGGTGCAAGGTTCGCAATCTTGTATTCATCGAAGACACCAACCGCCCAACCGTTCGAGTAAAGGAAATGAGTTGGAGCGGTGTCAGGTAGTGGGTTGCCTTGCGCATCAATTACTTGGATATCGAGATGGATGCTTACTGGTCGGTTACCGAGATTTCGTACCTCTACTGGGAGCCGAATTTTATGTCCGGGATCAATCGTGGCATTCTCATCAATACTTACGATTTCAATACCTGATACTGGTTCAACTTCTATCGTGAAGTTCCAATCTTCCATTGGTCCTCCGGATGATGGTAGGGCCATTACGGAAACATTGTGCCGACTTCCAGCGAGCGGCATTCCGTTCACAACCTCTGGAACGTGTACTCTGAATTCAATCCAGATTATCTCGTCGGGTGCAATGTTTTCATCGCTCCCAGTATCTGGGGTTCCGTTTCGTGTCCAATCAAGGCTCCATCCTGACGCTGATACAATGCTGAGATGTACCTGTTCAGAGGTATTGCCTTCGTTAGTTAGGTTAACGAGTATTGTCACGGAGGTACCTGGAGATATTAGGAAGTTTGAGCCATCTTGACTCCCGAAACGGAGTGTGCTTACATTAGTCCCGTTGGCACTACCTCCATCTTTGGAAACCACATGTTCTGCCTCGTTCATGACTATCATTGATTCAGACACAGGGATAGACGTCAGCATTAGGAGGAGAAGGGTGACGATACATCCCCCTCTCAAGGCGTGCATGTATCAGGGTCAGGTTCGAGCGGTTTAACCCGTTCCTATCTTTGCGTGGTTGACTCTCGATTCAGAGCAATGGGTCAGGAATTGATGAAGCGAGTGCTTCTACATCGAATTCTCCGGCTTGAATCGGCACTTTAAGTCCAAATTTTTCGGATATAGTGGGATCGATTTCTCCAAATTCTCCGACGGAAATATCTCCTACCTTTACCATGGCGCCTCTGCCTGGTATCCACGGTCCATTTCCATCTTCGATTGTATGGAAACTGACATCATCTCTCGCCCCAAGGTCCCTCATTAGAGCCTGTGCGATTCCTTTTGCACCAGTGAACCCTGTACCTATTTCAGCACATGCCCAAGACACCCTCCACCGATTGGTGTGGTTGCGGACAACCTCGCCACATTCCTGAACACGTTGAGGAAGTTCGTGGTGTTGATTCGCAGAGAGTAGAGATAGGAGGGAGGGCAGGACACTTTGGCGCAGTATCGTATGGTCAGTGGTAATTGGATTAGCTATTCGGGTCACTGCATTATCTGGTGTCCATCGCATTCGTTCAAATTGAACTTCATCATTAGATAGAGTTAGACTCTGAACTTGCTGGATACCTTGAGATGAGAGGCTCTCATTAATTCGGCGAACAAGGGATGATCGTGCGAGTGGTTTACCTTCGAGAGCTAGGGTCGAAGTTGCTTCACCTAGGCTCTCGTAGCCAATTCCTGTTGCAACCTCCTCCACAAGATCAATTGGATGGAGTATGTCGAAGCGCCATCGAGGCATTTCAATTACGTGGATTAGTTCACCAATTGCAGCATCTGCCCATCGTTCAGCCTTCCGAGGACCTTCTGTCGCGGTGCGAGATTCAACGAGCCGTCCCCCCATGCGCTCAAGGGCGTTTGAGATTCTTGAGGAATCAATATGCCCTCCAAGAATCCGTTCAAGCAATCCTGCTGGGAGATGATGGCGCCTCGCACTACCGTCAGGGCTTTGGAACATCTCACCTGAGGCAGAAGTCATTCGTACACTTTCTACGGTGCCACCACGTTCGTGTAGAGCGAGGCAGATGAGGAGGAGTGATGCTTCACATGCTCTTGGATCCCAGCCAGTGACGTCAATCAGGAAGTCTGTGGTGGATTCGACCACGGTGGTGTGGCTTCCATTGATGATTGGTGGAAAAGAAAGTACACGGCCGACAGCATCCTCGATTACAGGTACGGAGTTCATTCCTTCCAGTAGGTGAGCATATTCCATTCCCTTAGGATGTGAATTTAGAATCTCATCAATGGTCATTGCATCTTCCATAGCCAAGGGAACGAATCGATGATCGCGGCCAACAGATCGAACCTTGAATGGAGGCGCAAGGCTACTAAGGTCATGTACGCCGATTGAAGCTAATCGTCGGCGTCGTCCCAATGTGAGGTGTAGTTTCTCTTGATGATCCATTAGGCTCTGGATGAAGGCATCTATTTCCTCGGCATTGGTTCCAGTATCAACGCCACGTACAGCCGCAGCAAGTATTACCGGGCGAATGTTGGCGATGTCACTTTCCACCTCCATCGTCATCTCTCCCTCTTTGACATCAAGGATTGGGGCCTGTACCTGCTGGTATAGGAAAGATCGAGCAGCCCGCGTCATCGTCTCGACAGAGAGGAGATCAGCGCGGTCAGGAAACACTTCGATTTCGATATCTTCGTTGTTGGAACCTTCGACCACGCAGCCGATATTGGATAATTTGGACTCCCAAAGATCAGGGTCGTGCACGACACCATGACGGGAGAGTAATCTCCTGATTGTTGCGTGGTCGTAGGTTACGGTCGGCATTGTGATTCCATTCCGGGCTGTTCACTCTCCGGTTTGACCTCTTCGCTCATTTCCGCGACCACATTGGAAGAGGTTGCCTGTATCCCTCCAATCTGAGGCCAGACATCGCTGCAGATTCGTAGGAAATCGCTCTCAGGTGGTGCCGCTTTAGATCACTCAGACTCGCTGCCCCTATCTGCTGGAGCCAGCCCCGCATCTCTTTCTCCCTGGATTGAATCTCTGCATCGAGGGTAGTTGCGATTTTCTTTGCAGTAGTCGGCGGTGATTCTTCTCCGATGAATGGTTCGGCGAGTACCCCATGCATGCCTGCGGCTACTACTGTAAGGATATCTGCTGCTGTTGGAGTCCAATCCATTCGGAGTAGCACTGACATCTCAGCTTTTTGTTTTGATAGCACAATACCTACTGTAGGGAGTGCTGCTATGGCCGGAGCGGATCCGAGTGTCTTCACATCAACAATTGCGCCAGAGAGCCCTAGTTCAGCCGTCATGCGTAGTAGTCTCTCGGTGTGATCCACTCCATCCATCAAGAGGACGGGTGCGCGTGCAGGGAGGAAGCCAGATGCAATCACAGTTAGTCCATGGATTACCGACTCGGGCAGGTTTGGAAATCCACCTAAATCAATGACTGCGCCTCCTGCTTCAGATAGTTCATCTCGTAAGGTGGAGTAGTTCTCTTCACTGATACGAACGAAATCAATAGTGCGAGGGGATGCATCGGTCATGCAAGGTTGAGCATCGAGCCCATCACCACCTTTGGATGGACCCTTTGTAAGGACCGGAACCCATGGGCTGCGAAGGTCAAGGCCAGTAGAGGACGATGGCATCTTGACTGTGGATCCGATTTCCACCATCTGTGATGTCGAGAGGGAGTTTCCATGCGCACACAGGCGAATACCGTCGAATCTCCCCGATGATCCCTTCTGAGGTACTTGGATTGAAACTCCGTTATCTGGGTCCGTTTCGATTACCTTAGCATCCATTGTTAACTTGAAACTATGAGGGGACAACAGGTCGTTTATTTCGACGAGTTCATCGGTTTCGATTGAGCGTGATTTAGCCCCCTTTCCTAGAGAGTCGATTCTTCCGTCAACCACGATTCGGCCCCCGGTCATACCTTCTCCGGTATTTTCTCCTGCATTTGACATCAGAACGATTGTTCCATCACTCATCGCGGCTCCAACGCGATGCCCTGCATTTCCTCGAATGACGAGTAACCCACCAGACATTGATTCGCCTGCTGAGTTTCCTGTATCGGAACGTAAAATCACGGTTCCACCAGTCATACCCATCCCAACATAATCTCCGGTTTGCTTAGTGATTGTGCATTTCCCATCCAGATGATAGGCGCATGCCATGTGACCCACAGTGCCGACTACCTCAAAGAGAGCGCCATTGTTAGCACTACCCACAAGATCACCCATATCCCCTAGTAGGCGGAGCTTGAGTTTTGCAGGTAGATGGGTCATCACTCCTGTCTCTTGCTTCTTTGGTTTCTCGTCTCCATCTCTGCCCCATCCAATCTTGACAGCACGGTCCAATTGAATCGCCTGATCAAGCATTTTTGATAGGTCCCGTTTCAAGCGCACACTACGCTGCGTAATCTCCGAACGGGACTCCATGGCTAGCCCGGGGGGCAAGGCCGTCCTTGACCCCTTCGGCTCGATTCGGCCTGAGAATGGTTGATAGAAGGCCTGCGAGGGAGACGGGCTGAGGACGTCACATGAGTATCAAGGTGGCCATCAATGGATTTGGAACGATTGGGAAGCGTGTCGCGGATGCGGTAGATGCACAGGACGATATGGAGGTCGTAGGTGTCACGAAGACCGGGCCTTCTTTCGGCTGCGGATTGGCAGCGAAGAAAGGGTTCCCGCTGTACTGCACATTCGACGATGATAATCGAGTTTCCTCTTTCGCCGAATCAGGATACAAGTGTCATGGTGGTCTTTCCGACTTACTTTCTATCGCAGATGTTGTTGTTGACTGCGCACCCGGAAAGATGGGAGCCGAGAATCTTGCAAAGTACAAGGCTGCAGGAATCAAGTATATTTTCCAGGGTGGAGAGAAACACTCTCTTACCGGGCAATCTTACACTTCAAGTGCAAATCATGCGGACAACCTTGGTGTCGAAGGTTCCCGAGTTGTATCCTGTAATACCACTGGACTTTCCCGCACTCTTGTTCCTCTTTACGAGCACTGTGGTTCACTCAAAGTTGAATGCACAATGATTCGTCGTGCTGCCGATCCAGGTGATTCCAAGAAGGGACCAATCAATGCTATTGCACCAGTATTGAAGGTACCAAGTCATCATGGGCCTGATGTCATGACTGTAAAGCCAGAAATCGAAATCAATTCTCTTGCAGTTGCAGTTCCTACGACTATCATGCACGTGCATGCAATTGTTGCTGACTTGCCCGAAGGGCATGGATTGACCACCGAATCTGTTCTTGAGATGTGGAGAAATACTCCTCGCGTAATCATCATGAGCGGCGCAGGTGACAGAATCACAACCACAGCGGAAGTCATGGAGATGGCTAGAGATATTGGCCGCAAGTGGGGCGATTTGCACGAAATCTTCGTCTGGGAAGACGGAGTCAAACTCAATGGTGACCGCCTCTATTACTTCCAAGCAATTCATCAGGAGAGTGATGTTATCCCTGAGAATGTGGATTGTATCCGCGCTCTGATGAACACAGAAACCGACTGGCGTGCGAGCGTGGCGAAGACAGATGCCGCAATCTCCGCATACTATGGTCTCTGAGTAGAATCCACACATCCTCCTAAAACCATGAAAAGGGGGGCATCGCCCTCACGACTCATGGTCGAGCGTAGATTGAGCGTTTGGCTGGTCTCTCTCTTCCTGATTCCATTGATTCCATTTGGGGATGAAATGGTAGATATGGATGCCTCTGAAGTCGTTCAATGGTCATCCGAAGAAGCAGCATCTCATTGGTTAATTGGTGGTTCTCCTGTACTTGAGAAATCGTCACTTAGGGGTGCTTCGGGCCTTCTTCATCCCGTCACAGGTTCCTTTGACCCTCTAATCTCCACCCCTGTCCTTCCAGCGAGCATCCATGATGATCTAGACGTTGTGTCGACGGGATTCCTAATTGTTCAGGACATAGACGCAGATCGGAGTGATTTAATGGGCTGGCTTTCGATACAAGGTTACGAAGTGCTCGATGTTCTGCCGGATGATGCTCTTCTCATTCGCTTACCCACTAATCCGTCTCGTCTCGACGCGGCGGTTTCAGCTATTGCTGCCAACGAGGGCATTCGCTGGTTCGGTAGCCAACATCCAGGATGGCGTCTTTCTCCAAACTTGCAGACAGAGGGCACACAATCAGTGAATATCATTCCTGCACCCGATCTTGATGAAAGTGCATTGATTACTCTTGAAGATACACTGTTGCACTTGTCGTCTGGTAAGGTACATTGTGATGCTTGGTTATGTCAAGCCGATGGTTTGACTGTACCGTCGATACTTGATATTGCGAAGTCAGGTCTAGTGTTGTTCATTGAGCCAGCACCTAACCTTGTGCTGGAGAACTTGTATGCACGTTCCGTAACAGGTGTCACAGCTGTTGTAGGTTCTACGAATCCCGGCCTTAATGGACAGGGCCAAGTCATTGGAATATCTGACAGTGGTATTGACCAAGACCATGGTGACTTCAATGGGCGTATCCGCGGAGTATACAATCAGTATGGACCTGATAATTCTGCGGCAGACACTAATTCAGGACATGGTACGCATGTATCGGCAACAATCCTTGGTGATGGGTCAGGAGACTCTTCCACGAAGGGTATGGCACCAAACGCCACGTTCCATTTCTATCAACTCGAATATGACCAGACTGGTGCTCTTGCACGATATGGTTCGCTGTTTGATATGTTTCGACATTCGTGGCAGCAGAATGCTAGAGTACAGAGTAACTCATGGGGTTCTGAGAATCTTGGTGGTCAATACAACTCGGATTCACGATCCGCAGATTCGTTCACCGATCAGTATGGTGACTTCCTAGTACTGTTCGCTGCGGGCAACGAAGGGGCAAATGGAGCCAGTAGTGTCTCTCCACCTTCAACTGCGAAGAATGTCTTTACGATTGGGGCTTCAACCAGCGGCCGTCCTGGCACAGCTCCTGCAGGGCAAGTTGCAGGTTTCTCTTCGATAGGTCCAACCTTAGATGGCCGTATCAAGCCTGACGTGGTATCTCCTGGTGTTCAGATTTGTTCAGCGCGAGCACAGGAGGCTCAATCGCCTATGGGCTCATCTTGCTCTTCTGCACGTCATGTCGATGGCACCACTCCTCTATACCAATCGATGGATGGCACATCTATGGCCACACCTTCTGCTGCTGGAAACGTCTTACTAGTCCGACAATTCCTGTTTGAGGAGTTTTCGATTGCGGCTCCTCGTTCTGACCTACTAAAGGCATTGATGATTAATGGGGCCGAGGATCTTGGTGCCTCGGATATTCCGAATATGAACGAAGGTTGGGGCCAGATTAATCTTGAACAAACACTGTACCCTAAGGACGGTATTGTCCCTCTGAATACCTTCATGGATTGGAATCAAAGTCTCGATCCAGGGTATTCCTATGTCTATACCTATGATTGGGATGCATCTCATGGTATTGACATCACAATTGCTTGGAATGACGCTCCCGGTTCTTCAAGTGCGAGTCAGTCCTCGTCGCGATTGGTAAACGATCTAGATTTGACAGTTATTTCCCCAGATGGAACCTCTTACCGAGGCAACGTATTTTCACAGGGAGTGAGCACCACTGGTGGGTCATACGACCGAGTTAACAATGTTGAGCGAGTCCATATCCCTGCATCAAATGGGCTTTCGGGTTCATGGCAGGTTCGAGTGTCTCATGCAGGGGGCGGGGCTCAAGATTTCGCCATGACTGCAACTGCGATTGGTTCAGAGAACATGATTCCAGATCTTGCAGTATTCAGTGGTTCACTTTGGGCTTCTGCTGATTCCCCTCTCGAAGGCGACCCCGTAGTAATTCGAGCTGCGTGGTTGAATCAGGCTCCAGGAGAGGCCTCGGGATATGATGTTCTCATTGAGGATATATCCACCATTCCTCCAACAGAGATTCTTCGCTCAACACGTGGTTCTATTGCTGGCGGTTCGGCCGATTCCATAAGCACTCAACACACTTTCCAGACTACTGGAATCCATACTTTACGTCTGACTTTGGATCCTGATGGTTCTGTAGGTGAACTCAATGATGAGGTGAATGGAACAGACAATAACATCTGGACTTACGATCTCAATGTCACAGCAATTGGTGTTCGTATTGTCCCTTATCTTGAATCGGGTGCCTTACCTTCAACTCCTGAGGAGATTGTGGACGCTTCATCTCGTGTCCTTGACCCCCGAATTGCCTCTTCCGTATCCTTTGAGTTAGATATTATGAATGAGGGTACAGCGATGATCGAAGCAGGTCTGATTGTTACCCCTGTGCAATATGTGCGTGATGATGGTGTTCTTGATGCTCCAGCAGACGAATGGTCTCGCGTTTTGAATGAATCTGGACCGTGGGACCTCCCTGAAGGTGGTCAAGTTGGTTCAATCCACACTCTCACTCTAACCTTGACCGATGTAGATGCCGATTTGAATTCTCCTTCTGGCTCAATCTATGCGTTGCCAGGGACTCATGTCATTGATTTGACATTGTATGACCGTATGTCTCCTCTTGTCTCATTCAATCTGCGTCTAACCATCGAAGTATTGCGCGTTGAAGGATTGGATACTATACTTGCGGGTAATCAGGGCTTAGCAGGCGTTCCTGGAGAAACTCTCGGTTATACAATCACAGTAAGGAATTCAGGGAACGGGCCGACCATCTTCGATGTCTCTTGTAGCAATTCAGCCAGATGGGCAGTTGAACTAGGTTCAGGTAATTCCTCAGCAGTATCACTCGACCCTCTCAATCGATTACAGTTCGTTGCTCTCTCTGTCCGTGTAATCATCCCTGAAGCTTACCTTGGTGAGCCAGCCGCTGGGATGCAGGTTCAGATTGATTGTACTATTGAATCAATTGCTGATGAAACAGTAACTATCACCGAATCTGTTCAGGTTTCTGTGTTGGAGAGTCGAAGATTTACAGTAGACATCTACGAAGAGGATGGCTCTCCTGTAGGTGCTTCTGCACTCGCTGCTCAGCGAGCCGTACTGAACGAGGATATAGTCAATACAACCATCGAGATTGAAAATGAGGGCAACATCCAGTTCAGTGTAGAAGTAACGGTGAGTTCAGGACTAACAACTTGGCCCGTACGTCTTCTTTCGGATGGTGTTGAGGTTGAAATGCCTCATTCAGTGATGCTACAACCCGGATCAATTAGCACGCTTGTTGCGGAGATGATTGTACCATTCACAGCAGACAACCTTGACACCAATGTGATTACGGTGCGCACATCTACCGGTTCACTTGATCCATTGGTGAATCAGAGTCGATTTATCGTCGAACAACGCAGTGATTTTGTCCTTCTTGGTCCCGAATCAGGGCTGGTTTCAGTTCTTCCAGGTAACACGAGTTACTTCGATATCTCAGTTCAGAATGTGGGCAATGTCCCAATCGTTCTCGATTGGGTTTTTCCAACTCTTCCCGAGGATTGGTCCATTGGATTCCTGTCCGCTGCTCCTGTGACATTGTCGATGAATGAGGTTCGTGTTGCGAAGATTGGTCTTACTATTCCACTTGGTGTTGATGCAGGCATGTCCTCTATTGCAGTGGATTTGCTCGTTCGAGGGGGCGTATCGTCTGCAGAACTCGATCTTGTTCGTTCGATATCTCTAGGTATCCAAGTACAGGAGGCATCTGTGCCAGTAGTATCTTTCTCGGAGGATAGATTCACTGATCTCCCTCGTTCAGAAGTTACGATTCTCAACATGACTGCTATGAATGGCGGTAATATACCGCTTACTACAACCTTCTCTGTAGAGGAGATTAGTGGTTGGTCCATCGAGTTTGAGCCATCAGGGGTGACGAATCTTGCAGCAGGGGAATCTGTTGATATCGAACTAAGGATCACTCCTTCTGATTCCGCCGAGGCGGGTGTCAAGTCCTTTGTCATCATTGCAACAATGGGTGACGAATCCATAGAAGCAGGTGGTTTTGAAGCCACTGTTGTAAGTGGCACTAATGCTGGTGGTTTCTTCGGTTTCCTTACGAGTATGGGGGTGCCTACATGGGCAGTTGGTATCGTATTCTTAGTCGTGTTTGGTATTACTTTAATTGGCCTCTTTAGCCTTCGGAATAGGGGCATTAATCGCATCTCTGAGGATGAGCGATTGGTGCCTGCGGGCTCCGCTTTGAACCAAGGTGATTTCCAGCAACGAATGGATGCTGCTTTGGATACGGGGCTGGTGAATGAATCCCTAGTTAGTGGAGGTGTATCTCAGGCGGAAATAGATGCCGCACTCAACAGTGGGCTTGCCCCTTTGCCGGCTAAACCACCGCCCGGACTGCCTCCCGGTCACGGAGGTACATCTCCCCCTCCAGGGCTCCCCCCAGGTTTTCCACCCAATGGATGATGCCGGTCGACTTATCCCCTGCCTCCCCGTCGTGTACCTCATGGAATCCAGTATTGTCCTCTTTGGGCCACCTGGTGCAGGTAAGGGTACGCAGGCGGGTCGTATCGTTCAAGCGACAGGAAAACCACAGGTATCTACAGGTGATATGCTCAGAGCGGCAGTTGCTGCGGGAACGGAACTTGGTCAAATTGCTAAGGGGCATATGGAGTCAGGTGGACTTGTACCTGATGATGTCATCATCGGATTGATTGAGGAACGCGTCAAAGCATCTGACGCAAAAAACGGTCTCTTGTTCGATGGCTTTCCACGAACCGTTGCTCAAGCCGAGGCTCTGGCCGAAATTGCACCAGTATCTCTTGTTATCGCTATTGAAGTCGAGGATGAATCAATCGTTGGTCGAATCACAGGCCGCTTTACTTGTGGTGGTTGTGGATCAGTGTACCATGATATCTTCCGACCTTGTGAGGTTGAAGGGCGATGTGACGACTGCGGAGGTTCCGAATTCAAGCGTAGGGCCGATGATTCCGAGGATACTGTTCGAGCTAGATTGGCGGCTTACCATGAGCAAACATCTCCTCTAGCGGCATGGTATGAGCAGAGGGGACTGCTCCATCGAATCGATGGTAATGCATCGATTGATGAGGTAGGGGTTAGGATTTCAAAGGTCCTCGATGAATGAGGGTGTTACATGTCCAGAAAAGGCCGAAATCGGCGTTTACGTGATGAAAGGGCTCAAACAGCGGTAGAAGGGTTGACTACAATCCTTCTCAATCGTGACCTTCCAAATCAAATTCGCATCACTGCTGCTCGGGATCTTGTACGGACTGCAAGAAGGCATAATTTGAGGTTACCAAATTCCATTCGGCATTGGATATGCAAATCATGTCATAGTCCGATGTTGCCTGGTGCTGGTGCGCATATCCGGATCCGTCGTGGATTCAGAATCACTACATGTGCCATATGTGGGCATCTCCGACGTCTTCCAATCAAGGGTGGTGAAGAGAGATGAGTGGACCTGTTATACCCCGTCATATCATGGATTTAGCTCGTGATCCGGATCTTAAGGCAACAGTCCGAATTGGACGAAATGGTCTCACTGAATCGATTATTGAGGAGATACGTGTACAGTTGGCAGCCCGCTCATTGGTCAAGATTCGTCTCAACCGAGGATTTGCGGATGGAAGTGAAGAAAGGTCTGTAATTTTCAATCATCTTGAGGAGCAAGCAGGCGCTCAGTGTATCTTCTCTCGTGGGAATGTTGCAGTTCTTTGGAAGAATACCTGAACAGAGCAGACTAATTGATTTGAATGGATGATTATTTGAATCGGGTTTGGGACACCCATAGATATGCGCACCCGGACCTACTCCCAAGCGTTCTGGTTGCGTGCTTCAATTCTCCTTGGGAGTATTGCTGCCCTGATGCTTTTACCGATGGCTCAGGCAGGTGGTGGAGGCGGGCTTGCAGGCCGTCATTGGTATGTGGATCACATACCTCACATGCCGGGTTGGGCTCTCCCCGCATCTTTCCTAATTCTTGCAGGAGTATACGCTTTGATTATCACTGAGGTAATCGATCGCGCTCTTGCTGCTTTGCTTGGCGCTGCCGTCGCCGTTGGAGCCTTACATTTTGTTGGCGAAGGGCCAGAACTCCTCGACATCATCATCTGGATCGATTGGGAAACTGTGGGTCTATTGCTGGGGATGATGGTCATAGTTGGGATTTTGTCAGAGACAGGCGTGTTTCAGTACGCTGCTGTTGAAGCTTATGCACGTAGTGGGGGCTCGATTTGGCGGCTGATGGTTATCCTCGCTGTTATTACCGCAGTGTTCTCCGCCTTCCTTGACAATGTTACTACGATGCTCCTTATTGCACCGGTTACGATTCAACTTGCACGTGTGTTGAATCTCGATCCAATCCCACTTCTTGTAGGTGAGGTGATGTTTTCGAACATAGGTGGTACGGCGACGCAGATTGGCGACCCTCCAAACATCATCATTGGTGCTGCTCTTTCAAGGACTAAACTCGCAGACAGTGTCCTTGCTGATGAATTTATTACATTCGCTGATTTCGTGATTAACCTTGCTCCAGCTGTATGCTTAGTATTCCTTCCATCACTCTGGCTTCTCCATCGTCTCGAACGTAATGGTTTGGATCTCGTCCGAGACCGGGACATTGTTTCTCTGCGTGAAACCTATGCGATTAAGGATCCAGTCATGCTTCAAAAGTCGGGCGCAGTCCTCGCTCTTGTTCTTGTAGCGTTCTTCGCTCATAGTGCAGTCGAACACCCCTTGTCTAGTGTTGCAGTCATTGCTCTTGCAGGGGCGCTACTAATGCTTCTTGTCACCACACCGCATCATATCGAAGAGGCACTTGATTCAGTAGAATGGAACACTCTGATGTTCTTCGCTGGGCTGTTCATACTCATTGGCGCACTTAGTGCCATGGGAATGGTCGAGGCTTTAGCTCAGAATACTAAGTCGATTATCGAATCCGCTCCAGCAGAGAGTCGGTTGATGGTCGCACTCCTCCTTCTTCTCTGGGTATCAGCGATTGCCTCTGCTTTCATTGACAACATCCCATTTACGGCGACAATGGTGCCAGTAATGATTACTATCGCAGAGGATGCGGCAGTGGGTCTACCTCTCGGTCCCTTGGCATGGGCCTTAGCTCTCGGTGCTTGTCTCGGTGGCAATGGGACGCTGATTGGTGCTTCTGCGAATGTTGCAACAGCAGGAATCGCAGAACAGGCCGGTCATGCTATCTCATTCAAGCGATTTTTCCGAACCGGCTTCCCTATCATGATTGTGAGCGTTATCCTTGCGAGTGCATATCTCGTGGTCATGTATGTGATTGAATGGTCTGCACCATGGATACCCTTCGCCCTTACTTTCGCTGCAACAGGTGGCCTTGTACTGATTGGACGTTTCACGGGTCCATCTGACCTCAGCATAATCGAAGAGGAATGAACAACGGGCCGTCAGCATGAAATCCCTCGGTGGGGGTGGACGAGTTCATGCAGGAGTGTCGGGTCTGTGGCCTTCTGTTCGGAGGAGGTAATCGTTGCCCTGGGTGTAAGAGCATCTTTGGTTCAGAGATTGAGCCGATGAACGATGATGGCGTGCCATCTGGACCTCTCCCTGGCGCTTCTGGTCTTGCGGATATTTTGACTGAAGTCGAAGGAATAAGCGGACCAGCTAAGGAAAACAAACCAGCATCGAATCTCCCCTTCACAATTGGCACCTCTCGCTCCTCTGAGAGTATTGAATTACCGTTTGGTACCGGTGCTCAAGCAAGCCTTCGCGCCAGTGTATCGGAAGCAGAGGATGAGCCCTCCCCTTCGTTTCCAGAAGTTACCCCGGCTGAGCCAGTGGTTGTTGAACAAACAGCTGTTGAGGAGCCCGAATCAGTTTCTGATTTCCAGTCCGATTTTTCTTCTGTTGAGGTGTCAGAGGAAGTGATGCCAGCTATAGTTGCCATCGAGGAAGAGGTTCCGGATTCTGAGCTCTCATCGGAACTTGTAGTGAAGGAGAATACGGATACTGAACTCCTTGTTTCAAGCCCAATCGAGATGGTGCAAGAAACGGATTTAGAGGAAGATGTTGTCTACCACGATTATTCCGAGGATTCAAACTTCACCGAGGTAGCGGTTGACTTTGATGAATTAGTGGATCCAGCGGAAGCAGCAAGCTCGTTTGATCCAAGTGCTGAATCTGTCCGTTTAGTCCAGATGCCTGCTAGAGCATTAGTGCTAAAAGCGCCATTTGAGGAAGGTCAGCGGGAAGTGATGGTCGAGGGATTCCATGCAATGCAGCGGGAGGATTGGGATGCTGCTTCTTCCTTTTTTATGCAACTTTGTGGAGAGAGGCCTGGAGATGCTGCTGCAATCAACAATCATGGCCTTTGTTTGTTACAAAATGCCCTTTCTGACTACGCTTTGTCCCCAGAGGGTGATCCTGCTGAGCGTCCATTGTTCCACGCTGCAATTCTGACACTTCGCCAAGCTGCAATGGCCGATCGTGGGGACGCATCAATCATGATGAATCTTGCAACTGCTCTAGGTGCTGCTGAACGTCATGAGACAGCCCTCCCAATATTCGATGCCGCTTCTTCACTTGCCAAGGAGGCAGACATCAATCTCATGAATAACCATGCAGTGAGTCTCCAGGCTCTTGGCCGAGGTCTAGAAGCATCGAATCTGATTGAAGCCGCGCTTGCAGTCCGGCCAGATGATACAATTTTGAATGAAAATCTACGAAAATCTGCCCTTGGAGGGGCCTGAAACCGTACTACTTTTCCGTCATACTGTTCCGTTGTGTTCATATACGGGTGGTATGTCGGACGGATGCTTAGTGCACCCCAGCATGCGCTCATGATGGGGGAAGTGGTTGAGGCTGATTCGCCCTGCGGGGAGACGGGTTGGCCTGAGATACCGAAGATCGACATATCCTGAACACCAGAGGAATAATCACACAGGTGAAGCGGAAGGAAAATCCGCGATGCTACAGAACCTGCCTGGGGAATGGCTCGGCTCGAGAGCTGAAGAAGGTCGTGACAAGCTGCGATAAGCTGCGGGGAGAGGCATGAATCTCTTGGATCCGCAGATTGCCGAATGGGACCTCCTGTCGCTATGCGACATTCCCGGTTTAACTGGGAAAGGGAACCGCCCGAATTGAAGCATCTTAGTAGGGCGAGGAAAAGAAATCAAACGAGTATTCCGTTAGTAGTGGCGAATGAACACGGAGAAGGACAAACTGAATCTCCTTGGGAAACCTTGGAGAGATGTGGGGTATGGATCGTCTTTCGTCTAAATTCACGAAGCAGAAGTCGCCTGGAACGGCGCACCAAAGAGGGTGAAAGTCCCGTATGCGCAGTGAACATGACCACGTGACGAATCCAGAGTACCGTGCGTCGGATATCGCGCGGGAATGTGGGAGGCAGATACTTCCAATCCTAAATACGACTCGAGACCGATAGTGGACCAAGTAGCGTGAGCGAACGCTGAAAAGTATCCTTTACGGGATGTTAAAAGACCCTGAAACCAGGTAGGAACAGACTGATATGGCGTGAAAGCGATGAAATGAGCAGCGTCATATCGTGCGTTTCGAATAATGCCCCTGGGAGTCTTGATCACTGGCGAGGTTAAGCAGTTAAACTGCGAAGCCGGAGGGAAACCGACATGTCCGCAGCCTTACGGCGAGGGACGAAGTGTGCTCGCTTGGAGTCAGTGGTGGAGGACCTGAAGCCCGTCGATCTATGCCTGGCCAGATTGAAGCCCGATGAAAGTTGGGTGGAGGATCGAACCGTTGCTGATCTGCAAATCGCTCGGAGGAGCTGGGTATAGGGGTGAAAGTCCAATCGAGATGGGCAATAGCAGGTTCCGCGCGAGACTACTCGCAGGTAGATCTCCGTTGAGGTAGATGATGATGTAGAGCACTGATTGGGTATTTAGGGGGAGCAATCCCTCGATACGCTGTCAAACTCCGAAGTTGTCATCGCCGTAGACGCGGGGAGTGAGCCACGGTGGGTAAGCTACCGTGACGAAAGGTGAATAAACCAGCTCAGTGTTAAGGTCCCAAAGTACCAGTTAAGTGTTAATCAGAAACGGCGTCCGTGGTCGAAGACAACCAGAAGGTGGGCTTAGAAG
>JAZADD010000069.1:0-26121 GCA_036124005.1 Thermoplasmatota archaeon | reverse complement strand
CCTCGGAGGCCTCAAGAATTGGAGTATCCCCCTGAACTCCTCCAATGAGATTCTCATCAGGATCAAGATAGGCGACAAGTTTGCGATCGAGAATACGAAGATGAATCTCAGAAGCGCCTGAATGTGTTTTGACCCAAGAGTCAATCCTCCCTGGAGTGAATCGAGCGGTGTCTGAATCCGCAATTCTCCGTAGGAAGGTTAGCGCAATCTGGCTACCAAATCCAGCCCCGTGTCGCAAAGCGTATCGAACATCGTGCTGACCGCCCATACAGAGATTAAGTTCGCCCAAAGAAGGATCTACATCACGGAAGTTAGCAATCGGAGGGAGGCGACCTGCAGCTAGACCACGAATCACAATTGCATCTTCCAAGCCAACTCCCATTGGGTGTCCAGTGTATCCCTTTCCATTCGTAATTAGAATTCGAGAGGCCCCCTCACCAAAGACTGAGCGGAGAGATGCAACCTCTGCAGAAGCTGAACCACCGCGAGGAGGCGTGTAAGGTTCGTGCGACATGAACGTCATGTCATCTACAAGGTCTGCACGACGTAGCCCATGTCGCGCCTCCATTCTTGCAACAAATCGCTCCATGACCATTGCTGCATGTTCAGTATCAAGACGGGTAGGGTGGTATGCACTATTCGCAATCTCAGCCCCAAGAACCTCGACGTATGGAGTGACTCCTCGCTCAATGGAATCCTCGGCCCTCTCGATAACGAAGGCAGCTCCACCCATGCCCAGAAGCATGCCATGTCGCCTCGCATCAAACGGTAAAGCAACCTCACTCACCTCCGAACCCATAGCATGAGCGCCTGCTGCAGCAAAACCAGCGCCAATCCAAGGCATCAGAACATCACTAGTTGAATCATCACCACTGACAATGATGACTCGATCACATCGCCCAGTAGCCATCCAATCCTCTGCGATAGCAAAGGCTGCAGGGGTAGAAGCACAGGCATTGTTAATCGCAAGATTTGGTCCGCGGGCACCTATCCAATTAGCAAACTGGCTATGCCCCATTGAGAGAACTTGGAGGAGATATTTGCGATCGAAGTGATCTCCATCTACCTGTCCATTGTTCAGAGCGTGCTCGATTGCCTTCTGTAATCCTGGAAAGACGGATGCAAAGATTACTCCAGTCCTATCACGTTCCGCCTCTGGTAGAGACCAACGTCGAATCATTCGTTTCCCGACTCCGTTAACCTGCTCCACGGGCATGAGGGGTAATCCAGCATCTGCAAGAGCCTCTAGACCGGCTGCAAATGCAAGAGAGGTTGCGATATCAAACGCATCAACTAGATGTGGATCGATGCCATACTGCTCAGCAAGATCAAAGCGGCCACCTTGGCCAGCTAATTGGGGGATTGTGTCTATTGAGTCGGCAGGTACCAAATTCGCTGTACCATCCTCCTCCTTGACTAGGCGAACGATGCGTTTGTCCAACAAGCGCTGCTTCATTTCAGGAGATAATTCTGAAATCAGATTCTCCCCGCGCAATATCGCATCCCATCCGCCTTCGTCGAAAACCTCGTCAAGACCTGGTAAGCCAAGTGATACTCCCGACACGACTGGATTACTCTGTTGAACTATCTCTGACCCTGATGGTGCAATCACTGAGCCTGTACCAATGGGTCGGATAATCGGTTGAACAACAACCCAATCCACTAATTCTTGAATGGAGCTGAATGTTGCAGGGTTTCCTTCAGACACCTCATGGATTTGACGAATCTCGTCGGCAATAATGTTGAGAGCCTGTGGTGTTAGTCCTATCTCATCAAAAGAGACCTGCCCTACAAGAACACCTTCTGGATAGGAAACATGCTTGGCGATAATCTTGCTAATTGATGTTGAAACCCTTCGCTGGGCTTGGAAATCATCTTCCATCAATCCAGCAGATGTTTCTATCGAAAGGGCGGAAGGCTCCGATGCAGTTGTCGGAGCTGGAACAGGAGTAGTTCCACTTTGAGGAAGGGGCCTTGCTCGAAGACGAAGAGCTTCGAGTTCAACAGATGAGATATTACCAGCCTGTAACCCGGTCGTAACTTTCGGTCCAGATTGGAACTCAGGAGTGTGAATCGATGAATCTAAACCATGCACTTCGGGGACGCGCCCTGCCACAGCCAGCATAGCAAGGGCCCCTAGGAATGATGTGATCCCTCCCGCCTTTGGATGATTAGTGATGTTGACTAAACTCTCCTCGTCACCAATAATCTGGCTAGCGAAAAGTGCAAGAGCGCGCTTCGGTCCGACCTCAAGATAAATTCGAGCGCCTGCCTCATGCATAGAACGAATTTGTGAGGTCCATTCCACTGCAGATGACATTTGAGGGGCGAGTTTCTCCAAAATAGCCTCCTTAACGTCTTGACCATGTTGAACCTCATTTGGATAGAAGGTACCATCCACATTCGCCGAGATTGGAATCGAAGGTAGGGAGATCTCCAGGCCCTCAAGGAAACGGCGAAGAGGTTCGTTAGCAGGAGCAACGATACGACTGTGGAATGCATGACTTGTTTGGAGTTGAACTACCATCGCTCCACCCTCTTCAAAGAGGCGCATCGCCTCACGCATTGGCTCGGTTTCACCTGCGATAACAGTCATCGTAGGGGAGTTCTTGTTCGCCGCGATGACATAACCATCAACTGAGTTGAGTACATTCTCTATATCCTCAAAGGGGGCGGTAATCGAAGCCATGATACCCTTGTCTGGAACCTCTACACTACCCATCTCCGTACCTCGTGCTGCCGCAGCTCTGAGTGCATCCTCAAATCGAAGAATTCCTGATACCATCAATGCCGCATATTCGCCTAAACTATGTCCAGCGACCATGTCTGGATGGATACCATGTTGATTGAGTAAACGCTCTATCGCAAGATCCGCTGTCAGCATTGCAGGCTGAGTGTATTCTGTCTGCTTGAGTTTCTCCTCCGCAACCGCCATCTCCTGTTTGCTAAGTCCAGTTCTCAACACGAAATCTGAGAGCGGTTCTCCAATTATGTCCTCCATCACCACATCGGCTTCCTTCCAAGTACTCCCGATGATGCCATATCGCATCGAAAGATCATGAGTCATCCCGACATACTGGCTTCCTTGACCAGGGTACATGTGTGCAAGACGTTGGCCATCTGTAAACGGAGGAGCATCTGAGACGAAGATGAACTGCTTAGAAAGAAAATCCCACTTTGAACGATCTTCTAGCGAGGATTCAAGCATTGTTAGGCGCTTCTCCAAAATTGCCCAAGAATCAGCAACAAGACCAACACGGACGCCTTCTGCAACATATCCTGATGAAATGTGAGGGAGGACTGCCGAAAGACGGCGCCCCTGTGGAGAGTCATCAAAGGTAGGACTGCCGTCGAAGATAGCGCTCCTTGCCTCACCAAGGCGAATCACCATTGCTTCGATATCACTGGCGTTCAATAGGAGAATACCTCCTTCAATGGCCTTAATCTCCTCCCATGTCATCGTCGCAGAATCCTCGCCAAAGGACTCTGCCGCAGCCGTGAGTTCCTTTCGGTTAAGGTAATCATTCCCATCCGCATCAAAGGCTGAAGCGTGAGACAAGAAAGCCTCCCGGTTCGTAATTCCATAGCGCTTCATCACGCTTGAAAGGACGCTGTCTGAGAATCCAGCGGAGGGCTTCATCAGGTATGCATCTCGCCTCATTCGCCACTCAGCGGCAAGATTAGCATGGAACTCGGGGTCAAACTGTTCCAAAGCACAATGGAAGTTTGTTCCACCGAAACCAAATGCACTGATAGAAGCACGACGAGGGTGACTCTCGGGAGAAGGCCAATCCCTTGCTTCAGTAGGAACGAAGAAGGGGATGGAAGACCAATCGAGACTAGTGTTCGGGTTAACAAACCCTGCAGATGGGGGCAGAGTTCTATGATGGAGAGCGAAAGTTGCCTTGAGAAGACCTGCCGCCCCAGCAGCGGCCTTCAAATGTCCAATCTGACTCTTAATTGAACCAACTCCAACCGAACCGGCCTTCGCACCCTCTCCATACAGTTCAGTAAGGGAATTCAGTTCGGTGGCATCACCGACGATTGTAGATGTACCGTGGGCTTCAATCATCTCTACTGTCTCTGGACCGTATCCCGCCTGTTGGTATGTCCGAGCTAATGCCTGAACTTGACCACGAGTACTCGGCGCTGTGATTCCTTTACCCCGACCATCGCTGCTTCCTCCAAGACCACGGATTACGGCATATACTCTGTCCCCATCTGAGATTGCATCATCAAGGCGCTTCAGAATGAAGGCGCCTGCGCCTTCACCCATCACGAATCCATTTGCACCCGCATCAAATGGCGTTGAATGGCTTGCTGATAAAGCACCAATTGCACTGAATTTAGAGAATGTTGCAGGGTCCATGGTTCGATCTGCGGCGCCTGCAACCATCAGATCCACCTGACGTGCTTGAAGTAGGCGGCAAGCGTCAAGGATTGCTGCAAAGGTGCTTGCACAAGCAGCATCAGTAGCATAATTCGGACCTTGTAAATCAAGAAGATTGGCAACTCTCCCTGCAACTACGTTCGCGAGTTCTCCTGGCATTGTATCCTCATCAACACGAGGCGTCCCCTCAGAAATCGCTTCCTTGAATGAATCAACAGACTCAGGAGGCATTCCTGCCTCAACCGCCTTCCGTGCGAATGAATCGGCCCATACCCGATGATTGGATAGATTTCGATTCTCGCCGCCCAACGCATTAGCAAATATCACCCCAGTACGCGCCTTTGGCAATTCAAAACGTGAATTATCTCCAAGATATCCTGCATCCTCCAAAGCAGCGGCTGAGACGCTAACAGCCCACTGCTGACAGAGATCGATCTGAGCTAATGAACCAGGGGGGACACGCCATCGCCGCCAATCGAACTCAAAGCCTTCAACAAATCCGCCGATTTTGGAATATGTCTTACCTTCAGGGACATTTTTTGGTCCCCCCTGTACCCAATGATCTGCAATAACCCATCGATGTTCAGGAACCTCTCGAATAGAGACATGTGTATCGATTACATTCTGCCAAAAGGCCTCTGCATCAGGTGCATCGGGAAGGATAGCTCCAACCCCGATGATTGCGATTGGTTCAAACGGATCTTGAGGAGATTCATTGAGAGCCACATACTCACCTCAATCGTTGATGCTCTCCGGCACCATAGTGATGCTGTAACCACAATCCACGTGCAGAATCTGTCCAGTTACCGCTCCACTCAACGGACTCGCTAACCACACAGCAGCCCCAGCTACGTCCTGTTGAGTGGTATTCCTGCGTAACGGTGAATTCCGTTCCACGTGATCAAGTATGCGATCGAATCCAGGTATTCCACCGGCGGCAAGCGTGCGAATCGGCCCGGCAGAAATTGCATTGACACGGTGGCCGCCCTCTCCAAGACGAGCTGCGAGTTCTCTAACCCATGACTCTAGAGCCGCCTTGGCGACACTCATCACCCCATAATTAGGAACATAGCGGGTGCTCGCAGCATAAGTGAGAGTAATCGTAGAGGAATCCGGATTCAGATAAGGGACCGCATGGCGCATTAGACGCTGTAGAGAATGAGCGCTTACTCTCATTGCAAGATCGATGGAATCCATTTCATTGAACAACATATGACGATCAAAGGTATCTCTAGGGGCAAATCCAATCGCATGTACTAGGATATCGGCCTTCGCCCCAGGTGATTCCTTCTGCCACTCATCGAAAAACTCCTTTGTCTGTTCATCGGTGGCAACATCACAGGGATAGAACGCCTCAATGGCACTCATTTGGTCCTTCAATTGGAAAAGGCGACTCCGATAACGTGGCTGAAATCCTAGAATGAGTTTGCATCCTGCTTCAGCAAGTCTCTGACAAATTGCCCAAGCGATGGAATCCTCAGATGCGACTCCAAACACAAGTGCTGTCTTGCCCTCTAGTTCCAACATGGAATCGAACGACACCCCCCAATCTCACCACAGGGAGTACCGAAGCCATATGACCGTTGCCGACGGTTGGGTCGGCAATCACCGACATTCGCCATAGAGTGTGTCTGGCCAAACTCGATGTAACATCCACAATAGATTAGCAACCTGCGCTCGATTCCAACCTAGGCCACCTTCAGAATTAGGCATCTGGAGGCGACGGCCTAACTCATTGGTCCTCTTTGGGAGCGTCTTTGGCCCAAGTACTGCCCCAGGTCTCCGCGGATCATCGAGATAATCAGTCTCCATCATGAAGGGGGTCATATCATGTACAGCCAGACCGTCTTCAATCAAACTCAATACAATGCCTTGGATAGATTCCTTGCCCATACTGACCGTAACTGGCAATCCAGAACGGAAAGATTCGGTAACATTCGACGGAGCATAATGTCGGAGTGTGAGGCCAACTGGAAGGTCTGCAAATCGACGAATATCATCAATCTCGGAGAAAGTAATGCTGTCTCGATTCTCAACATGGAGTTGAACGGGACACGAACGTTTTGAGCATCTATGGAGAACCTCACGCAACATCTCATTGGCTGCATCCCAAATCTCATCTTCAACCGGGAAATGTGGGCGACCCACCTCTCCAATAGCGACACAATCTCCTGACTCAAAATAATCGAGTGCGACATTGACAGCATCGAGATGAAGCGCGGTTGCCCCCTCTATACCCATCGAAGCAATCTGATGCACCCAAGTCACGGGATGAGGACCGAGAACTACCTGTACCTTCAGACCGATAACATCGCGTACCTCATCAGCCATCGCAAGAGTATCGATATACGCATCACGGATGGCATCTATATTGGTCGGTAAACATTCGAAATTCGGCTTATGAACGAGGATTATTCGTGTACCACCTGAACGATGAAAATCATGCACTGCATCGAGAAATCTGCCTGAACGATCGAGATGTAAGTGGCCATCAGTGATTGGTCCAGACCATTCAGTTCCTGACCAAAATCGCTCAGGCGACAAAATGCCTTCTGCTGACATATAGTCCACTCATGTGTAGAGGCGGGAGCGTTCAAATCGGCGCGCCCAGAACTCAGCGGCCCGTTCAGAGATTCGACGGCTGAGAGCGTCAAGAAAGATAGTTCGACCATTACGGAAAACAAGAATCTCTACTTCGTGGTCCATATCTGCGATGCGAATAGCATCGAGACGTTCTTCATAGCGTGCTTCGGAGATACTCTTGACTGCCTTCTCAAGATCGATGTTATTCGGCATATCACAACTGGCAGTCATCGGCCCGAACTCAGTGCGTAGCCCGCCATCGGATTCTCCAAGACCGAGTAGGAACTCCGATACTGCCATTCGAGCAAGGTCCTCTTTGACGGCTCCATGAACCGTGATGGTACCTTCTGCTGAATCGATTAGTAGAATGTAAGGAGGTTGGCGCATCTGTTTGACAACAAGATTACCAGACAATACTGCCCTTGTCTCCTTGACCAATTTCTCGGATTCCAGTCTAACAGAGGTGCGGTAGCGGAACACTTGGTTCTCAACAGTAATCGTAGGTCCAGCCATCATTCCTCCTCCATGGTGAAGTCCTCGGATTCGGGTAGACCGCCCAAGGCCTCGAGGACCTCCGGGAGCCTCACCTGAGGGACCGGGACAAGCATGACCTTCTCGTCTCCATCATCAACCTGTCCATCCAAACCGGCCCGTAATTGATTCAACGCACCCCTGAGTCGGGCCGCGAGGCGTTCATGGAGGTCATCAGAAATCGTCTTCGGTACGGATTCCATCTCGTTACGCCACCATGCTGCTTGAAGAGATGCAGCAATATGGAAAGAAATACGATCTATAGACGGAGTCTCTATTGCGATATTCTTCGCCGCCTTCATCACTCGACGGTTTGCTCCAATCGCTCGAAGTAGGCTCCGGGTTCGAGTTCTTGAATCAGCAATTAACAAGGTCATATCCACCCATCTTGAATCATCCAAATTGGGTTCAATACACCATATTCGAGACCCCTCATTCCTCGCTTTACTGAGAAGATTGTAGGGCACAGGGTCAGGGAAACAAGCTACATCCGAATCATCCAACATGGCCATCTCCTTGACTACGCGACCGGATGGACCTAGATTCGCAATCATTGCATCACGAACAATACCTGGAGATTCTTCCTCCTCCCTATGCTGGTCGTCCCATAGTGCAATGTCTTCACTCGACACGAGGAGGGCTAAACCATCCCATTCCACATCATCCGCATGATTCACAAGTGGGCAATATGGGAGAAGACAGAGGATACCTCCTTCGGGGTCTTTCCAGTCGACTGCCCCCCAGGTGAGCAGGGGGTCCGAATCCATGGAACTCGGCTCACTGATTCTGTTCGGCAAGCCAGTCACGCAACTGATCGATAGACCAACCCATGTCGAAGTAACCTTGGATTGTATTCTCGTCCCAGAATGGGAATTCCTGTAGGGCGAGTTCCATCTCAGTCAACTGCACCGTTGGCGGGCCACGACTTGGAGGGCCGCGACTCGGTGGGCCGCGAGACTTCAGAGGCTCAACTGCTTCACCCTGCGGAAGGAAATCATCATCCTCGATGTAATCATCATCATCGTCACCTCCACGGCCAGATAGCACAACAACTGCGACTACGATACCGACTAGAATGAGAGCTAATAACGCGACAAGACCAATCATAGCGCCGCTAAAACCACTCTGTTCATCCGATTCCAAAGAGACCACGAATGTAGTAGATTCATCAAGAACATCTCCGGTCACATTGTCCACCAACTGATACTGAACATTCACCAAAGGTGCAGGGAAATCGCCCATCCTGATGCGCCATTCCAACATTTCATCAGGCTGAATTACAGGTGAGTTGACTGGAGTTGTAGACTGAGTGGTTCCACTAACCACTGTAACTACCTTACCAGAGAATGAACCTGGCTTGTTCCCAGTATTCTGTATTGTGACAATGATTTCCATCGACTCACCTACAGCAGGAGTCGAATCGGAAAGTAGGACATTTTGAATCTCAAACGAAGCCGCCTCGTAGACGACATTGAAGGTACCGCCATCGAATCCGTTCTCATAGGTCCCACCTCCAATCAAGGCATTACCAGCTGAATCTGTTCCAGAAATCCAGAAGCGGAGTTCAACACCTGAAAGATCGGCAGGAAGTGTGGCATTCCAAAGGTTCACGCAATTAACAGAAGCACGAATTGGATTGTTACCACTGAAAGTCATTGGTACAGAAAAGTGAGACATCTCGGGGAATGCCTGGTAGAACTCAGTCCAGTTTCCGCCGTCCTTGAAATACATCCAGTTGAGATGGATATCTCCATCGATAAGCCGCTGACGCTCTTCGATAAAGGCCTTTACTGACACGCATTCAAACTGAGTAGATGACAAGACACCTGCAGGAATTTCAACAGAATCCGCATCTGTAATTTCCCATGAACTTAGTTGAGTGGCACGGGGTGCTTCACTGTCCACATTGACATAGAACACTGTATCCACAGATTGGGTTCCATCCGTTGCGCCATCAGGTAAGCCAACAATAGAGAAAGTGAAAGTGAATTCGTTCGTCTGTGTGGGTGCTGGATGTTGAATATCGAAAGATCCGTTCTCAAACGGATACTCGTATATTTGAGATGGAGCGAAAATGTAACCCTTGACGTTGTCTGGATCCGCCTGCTGCTGTTCAATTCGAAGAGTGAGTGGTATCTGTGGATTAATCACGATACCATCAGAAAGACGTTGGGAAAATGCATACTCTCCAGAAATACGTAACATATCACCAGGATATACGAAGCCAGATTCCCGGTTGCCGACATCTGGAGTGATGTAACCAATTGTGTCTTCAACGGAGAAAGACGAACGATCCAACTTGAAGTCGTCTGAATAAGATACCTTCTGGACATAGTTTCCAGCCCCACCCGATGTTGTGGTCCAACCACCATTATTTGGATCGAAGTCAGTGACTTCTACAACCGGCGTCCTAACTCCGTTCAATGTAGTAACAGACCAGTCAAAGACGATTGGGATATCGAGAATGAATTGTGTCTCAAACGGATCAATGAGAACCCCCCCGTCTAGGCGACGCATTTCAGCACCTTGGCCATCCTCAACGAGGTCGAGGACATCAATCCAATCGCTATCCGTCCATGCAGTGTCGTTCGATGGAGTGTAGTGGATTACCATATCACCTGCGTTTATCGGATTGAGATTGATTCGGACTTCAGCAATATCACCCCATCCGTTCGGGTCAGCGCCCTGAACGCGCAAATGGTAGGTGTTACCGGCGTACATCGTAGTATTAGCACTGGTTAGTTCAGTTCCGAAATCATCCTGAACACGAAGAGAAGTCACACTGGGTTGGCTACTCTCCATTGCCTGATACGTTACTAAATCGTACGGGATACCTGGGCCACCGCCACCGTTCACCGAGTTTCCACCAACGTCAGTTCCTGAGACGAAAAGGCTCACCAATGGACTGTTGAGAAGACCTTGATTTGCAAGATCACTGATACACGCAGCACCTTGGTTATCGATGGTATATTCCGACTCATTCAATGCATTAGTTCGAACTAAAGGAACCTGTGCGTACTCGCCAACATCCGCTACCCGATCAAGATTCGTATCATGATCCTTCTCGACCCAATAATTGAGTGTAAGCGATTCAGGAGCAATCGGATTATCGCGAGCGATTACACGGAAGGTCTGGCAGAAACTCGCAGGAATCCAGGTATTATCTGTGAGTTCACGCCATGAATTCGTACCATCCATCACACTGATGTTGACGAGTTGTGGAGGCAATGGATCCATAGAGACCTGCATACGGATTGCACAGTCAGAATCGGGGTTCAGTTCAGAAGGTGGGCACACTGTATCTCCGCCTGTGAAATTCGCCATCATGAATCGATATGTGCGAGCTCCAGCCGTCTGAGTGGGCAGAGTAGGAGTCCACGTGAAATCACCATCAACAAATCCTGTTCGACGGTCAACCTCATTCCACTCTTCAGACTCAGTATTTGAGGTATTGAGTTCCTCAAGGACAAGAGCATAACTGGCAGGATCAGGAGCGTTTTCGATATTTTCGAAGCGCACCTTTCCAGTCAAAACAAGGCTCTGACTACTCTTCACATCCATCAAATCTGTCTGCTCAACTCCAGCCTGATTGTAGACACTGAAATCAGTAATACCTGCATCATTCTCTACCGCGTTACCCTCTGTAGGTGAAAGGGAAGCCGCAGCTGGTAACCCAATAACTCCAGTATCACTAATCGAGGAAGCATAAATCATGACCGAAGCCGTATCATCCCAATCTGATGAGACGCGGAAGCGCCAATTAACCTGCATAGGTGTCCCTGTGGTCCCCACACTAACTGACAGATCTATTCCACTAATGGGGTCACTAACTTCCCAGAATGTATCATTAGAAATGGTGTATTGTAACTCGATATTGCCTCGTTCAGATTCCATCAGTAGAGAAGCACCAGCGAGGCTCTGTGCTTGAGCAGTGACACTATGCGTAGTTACAATCTCGTAGATATTCCCGTCATCATAAAGCCCAGAGAAACTATTGGTCAGGGAAATTGTGCTGGAATGACCCGTGCTTGTAGTAATACTCAGAGTATCAAGTAAGACCGATCCTCCCGTAATAGAAGTGAATTTGAGTGGGACATTGACATTGCCTGAAGTCGCAGTGCCCATAGCAACTCCCTGCGAGAGTTCACGAGCCAGGTTGTTGTCATCCGAGATGACACGATGCCAATCGTAATTTACAACAAGATCGGTGAAAGTAATCGATTGACCGGGTGTCGCATTTTGGCTCGAAACCTTCATCCTAAACTGAATCCATTCATTACCAAATTCATCTTCATCAGAAGTCGGCACAACAGATGAATCATAGCCGAGAAGCGTATTGAGGGAATCCATGAAACCATCGAGAGGATCTGAAATAATCTGAGGGCTCAGTAGAGGTAACTCCTCGATTTCATTCAGGAACTCTTCCTGAGCGGCCGCAGCCACATAGATTTCAACATCATCAATTTGATTCTGCATGAAACCAATCTGAGCATTTGTGACATCTGCACCTCTAGGCAGCATGAAAGTAGCACCTTGCCCAACTCCACCTGCAGTCACACTGACTGTAGAGGTATCCGAACCAATAGAGACACCCCCCAACGATCCTGTACGGAATTGAGTCTGCTCACCCAAGGCGCCAAAGGCCGGCTCAACGATGCCCCACTCGACATCCCCATCACCCGCTACATCAAGACGAACCTCTTCCGCATGATGAGCAAAACGGAGATCTGCATGGACTCCAGTTACTTCGCACTGGACGCTGGAGTAGTTCACAAGAAGTCCAAAACCATTGGTCATCGCCGTAAGTTCATTCCAAACACCAGGAGTCAAACTAATCATCATCCCATTTGCTCCAGCAGCAGCAGAATTGCTGGGAATCATTGACAATGACGGCGTATTAGCAGGGCAATCATCAGAAACAATGGGTCTAATCGCAGTGATCGGCTTAGCAAAGGTAGAACGTTCTGATGGAGGATTATAGGACTCATCTACCCAAACTGGTGAAATGCCCATGCCAGATGGACTTGAAGGATTACTTGTCCATGAACCAGGTTGCTGATATCCATTCTCACCGAAAATCATTGCTGAAGTATTGAATCCAGTAGTATATCGGGTTCCAATATTGAATCCAAAGAGTTCTGGTGAATTCAATTGATTCGCTCCAGAATTGAAATTGAATCTAAGATCTATTGCGGAATGGGCTGCAGTATCGATTTCCCAAAGTTCGATAATCGATCCACTCAAACCGGTCAATGAATGGCCATAACGATCTGTGATGATATTTGTCGTACCCGGTTCTAGCACGTCAACAGTCAACTGTCCATCACCTGTGACCTCAGCCTCCATATTTAGGAAACCGAATCCATTAGGTGATTCATCACCTTGTGAATCTGCATTAGAGAAAGTTCGGAAAGTTACAGAGCCTGAAGAAGGCAATGCATCTCCAACTCGAAGACCATCGATATACCAACCTTGGAGGTCTGCTGAAACCGGCGGGTCAGCGATATCATTCTTCTCAAGAACGAACTTCAGACGAATATATTCCATCTCATAGCTAGAAAGGTCGAGACCGAGGGTTGCCCATCCTGCATTTGAGGCGGTTTGACTATTGTTTGAAGTCCCCCCAAGCATAGTAGCGCCAGTCGGGAAGGAATACTTGTTGCACTTCGTCGTAATCTGATTAACTGAAGACCCACGGGCATACATGCCATTGCCATTTGAAACACCTGTAGTATTGGATTGGTCAAAAGGAAGGAACTCGAAGGCACCCCACGAAGATCCATCAGTCGATGACTGAATCATGACATAAGCACAATCTTCGTAGTAGAAGGACGAAGAAGGAGCATTACGATAATACAAATTGTGCAAGGATTGGAACGATGCCTGAGACTTGCCTGCCCAGACATAGATGGATTCAGTCGTTAGCTCATACGTATAGGCTCCAATTTCATTCCGGTAATTCATTGAATCGAAATCTGTACCATAGCACCAGTCACCAGAACCGCACTTGGGGATTGGGAAACCTGATTCAGGTGAACCTCGCTCCCAGTTGTTCTCTTGGAAACCATTGATTGCAGGACCTAAAGTGTAAGGTACTGCGGACTCAAAGTCCTGATTGTAACCTAAACTCTGGAGTGAAAGAGTCTCATCCTGTACTGAAAAATCATTGGCCGTTGAATAGAAAGTGAATCCACCGTTGTATTGAGGGTCCCAAAGATAGGAACCCAGAGAAGTAGAATGTGCGTCGTATCGGTCAAAGCTATCGTATTCGAGATATTCTGTCCCAACAACCATGGCCGCACCGTTGACGGTTTCTCCTTCTGGTAAGAGAATCGAACCAGATGTCGAATCAAGGTAGATGCCATTGTTGGAGGGAGCGTCCAACTCAACAGTCGCTTGGCCCTGTCCATTGGAATATGTGGAGACAGAAGCCGCTTGTGACAGCCCCATTGTCAGCATTAGCATAGTCAGCACGATGGCCATAGTTCTCTTGGTGCGGTTGATTTCACTCATCATCTTCCATCACATACCCAAAGGTGAGTGGTTAATCCACGGTTGGATGGCTTAAAACACCACTCGTTCGCGGTTCCCCCCGGAAAGTTGCATGAATCTGCTTAATCCGCCTCTAAGATGTCGACTAAACCACTGATTCAAATCAGAGAAAGATACGACTCATTTCCATGACGGAGCCATACTCGAATGAACCCGTGACTAAGATGGATGAAGTATTCCCACAGCACACAAACGCCTACAATACCCTATTCGGAGGACGTTTACTCAGCATCATGGATACTGCGGCAGGAATGGCATCGAGTAAATTCGCCCATCGGGAGTTCGTAACGATATCTGTTGATGCACTGAAGTTCAAACGTCCAGCATATCAGGGTGATCTCATCGAGACAACGGCAAAAGTCGTGCATACAAGTACTCATACAGCAGGGGTCTATGTTGTTGCTAAGAGATTGAATCGAAGCGAATGGGAAAGGGAGGAAATCTGTGCTGGATTCTTTTTCATGGTTGCAATCGATTCACAAATGCGTCCAATACCTATTCCTCAATTCATCCCCGAAACTGATGAGGACAAACTACTCTGGAATCGAGCACAATCTGCTCGAGATGCGATGAAGGCAGACCCATCTTGACGCAATCATTGAATCAGGGTTGAAGGTCCCATGGATTATGGCAGTCCTGAATGTCCTATGTGTAAGTACTGAGGACTTCGCAAGAAATCTAGGAAAACGGACTGATGATCGTGACGTTGAATCCTATATCCATAAGGAAATTAGAAATGAACAACAGGATGCTTTGACCTTTCTTCGGCCACGAAAACACCCTGAACGGATTCGGCCCTTACTGGCCGCCCTTGACATCGCAGATGCCGGTATAATTCAGGTTCAACGTATCGATGCGGCTCTGGGCGAGGTACTTGTTGCGAGTGCGGTTTCAGGACTCCGTAATGGCGCCGTGGTCATCGACCCTGATGAAGGAGGATGGGTTGATTCCGACCAGTTGAGTACCATCATCAAACAAGCTGGACTTGATGGATGGACAATCATGTCAACAGTAGATGTGCATGCGATTCGAGATTATGCTTGGGAAACTCTCGATACACTACGAAACGGCTCAACAAATTCTGCTGACGCACCTCTCGCCATACCAGTGGATCAGAACTTCAGCGTGAAGGGTGTGGGGCTCGTTGCAATTGGAGCAGTACAAACTGGAATTGTCAACAAACATGACGACTTAGTGGCAGTCCCTGGAGAATATACTGGAGTAGTTCGTTCCCTCCAAGTTATGGATGTCGATGTCGATGTCGCATCAGCGGGAGACCGCGTAGGTATTGCTTTACGAAACATGAAGGAGAACGCGCTCTCTCGAGGCACCATTCTAACAAGGCCCGAAGATATCGAACATATCACCATACATTCCAGTAGTTCTATTCTGATTGAGGCGGCTCCATTCCAAAAACGCTCAATCGAAGAAGGTACCGTTGTTCATGCTTCAATAGATCTCCAATTCGTCGTTGGCCGATGTAAGAACGTTGGAGAACGAATCTACATCGATTGGGATGCTCCTGTACTCATTCGAAATGGGGCCTCAAGACGTCTTATCCTAAGCCAATTAGATGCTGGTTCAATGAGGATTCTTGGCCATGTCACCGATATTCAATCTAATTAAGACGGCGAGAGGCAGTTGGCCGACAAACTGGGACATCAGCATTTGAAAATGATAAATTGTATAAGTGCAAAGAGAACATCTTCCCTCTGGATGCACTCTGAAGACGAGCCCCTACGGGCTCGGTTGGATGGAGAAGGGGCCGAATCCTTCGGCAACTTCCGTCTGACCGGGATTGATGGGCGATTACGTACAGTCCTCACCGAGGAAGCACTACGATTAGAGCGAAACGATGGCAAAGGAATGCGAATCCAAATTGCATCTATAATTTCCCTCCGACTCATTCCCATCGCTCCCGTCCCTAACGGGTTCGCTGTACTATCTGCTCTTCTCCTCCTGTATGGACTTCGAATTGCACCTCCCTCGTTGATGCCTTATACCACAGCAGGATCTGTCCTTACACTTGGCCTCTGGATGTTATTGAGAAAGGATACTATCGTAATCGAGACTGCTATCGGTGATCGATATCGTCTCCAAGGCAACAGTGAATCACTCAAGCAACTGAAACGATATCTAGATCGAATGATGGATGGTTCGACACTGGAAGAAGTTCAAGATGAATTACGAATCAATCGACCCACATCAACACCATTCTCTATGGATCTCGATATGCAGGAATCTAATGAGAAAAATCTAGCAGATGCTCTCGCAGCCCACGTCGACATCGGAGGTTTTCTGAACTCAGAGCCAGAGATTGAAACTCCTATCTTGAATGAACAACGAGTAGACCCCACTGCAGCTTTCCTAACCGACTGGAGAGACAGCCTTCCTAGTCCTGAAGAAACAAGTTACGGAATGTTCGGAGAAGCACAACGAAATCGCGCTACAAATGCTCTTAGAACAAGTCAATCCGAGGTAAGAAGTGCTTCAACGGCATTCGAATCGCCTCCATCATCCATTGACACAAACGATGGAGGAGGAATATTTGGATCCCTCTTTGATGAACCCGTGACAACATCTGAGTCTGCACCTGAATACGGTCGACCGAGTATTGAGGAAGATTTGGCCTCTGCGCGACGAAGTTACGATGAGTTCAGCATGAATATACCCTCTCAGAACACAGGCCTTCTTCCTATCCCCACCTCAACACCAGTTGAGCGAACATTGAGTAGTAGTGAAATGATTCGGCGCGCCCAGAATGAGTTCGGACCTTATGATTCCGCATCACTCCCTGCTCCTTCCAGAGATGCAGTACGTGATGAATGCAGAACAGATGGTTTAGTTGCTTCAGCAAGACGAATCGAGATTCAAGAAATGGATATTATTGATGCTGAAATTATTGAAGACAAAACTACTGATCCATTGCTTGAAGAAAGTCCAATGATTCACAGAATGTTACAAGGTGGTGAAAAGAAGGGGCGCATTATAGTCCGTCCAAGAAAACAAAATCCTAGCCGTACAATTCTCGGCCTATTACCTCCATTCCGTCAACGTGCTACCCGACGCAGAGCGATGTCAATACTGAGGCTTAGAAGCGATCAAGAACATCAAGCTCAACGTGTCGAACATCTCCAAGATTCTATTCGAAGCGACGGTTCTGAAAATGTGGTCAACGATGGAGTGACCAAAGCAATGGAAAGTATCAATGCAACACTTGACCAAAACCAAAACAACCCTCCTGAAAGCATCACATTGGCAGAAATGAGAGCAACTCGTCCAGATGGAAAGGAAAGTCAGTATCCAGGAATCCGCCGCTTCGGCTAATTATATCCCGATAATTCTTCGGAAGCGATCCAACCGGGCATGATAGGTACCACGGTCTAATTTGACCATGGGGGCAGTCCCAAATCCACCCACTACGAAAGATGCGGCAACCGTCGCATGAATCATAGCATCACGGAAATCCTGCTCCGTTGGTTTCACGACACCGTTCTCAGTGAGGCAAGCCATCACAGTACCCGCGAATGTATCCCCGCAACCAGTTGGATCAATGATGTCTTTTGAGGGATAAGCTGGCATTGCAATCGTATAGCCATCAGCAATCATCAGAAGACCGTTTTCTCCTTTCTTTGCCACAAGAATTTGTGGACCCGAGCCTGCTTCACTACCGCCCGAGAGCGCTGAACCGTCTCGAACTGCCCGCATTGCAAGCACAAGATTGGGTTCATCCGCTAACATCCTAACCTCAGCCTCATTCAGGAAAACTATGTCAGCTCGTCTTAGAACTGCAGATAGTGCTTCGCGCTCAATATCAATCCAGAGATTCATTGAATCAACGGCCACAAGAGTGGGTGATTCCATCTGTTGGATTACAGATGCCTGAATAGCAGGGTGAATATTAGCACAGAATAGATAGGGAGCAGAACGCCATTCCTCCGGAACCCTTGGATTGAATTCCTGCAATACATTGAGATCCGTACTCAATGTCTCAGCCTGATCCATCGTCCCTTCGTAACGTCCAGCCCATCTGAAGGTCTGACCATCAAGAGTCTCAATTCCAGTTAAGTCAATATTGCGTGATTGGAGTATCGCCAAATCAGATGGATTCACATCTTCTCCGACTACACTGACAAGACCTACTCGTCCCTCTTGATGAAGGACACGGGACGCTGCAAGGCCTGCGTGCACCGCAGCACCACCCAACGTATCTTCAACGGTGCCATGTTGTGTAGAAATCGTATCGTAACCGAAACTACCAACAAGAACGAGTTCCAAATACTCAACTCCTCAATAGGTTCGGATGTTCCTCAAGATATCGAATTGTTACTCGACGATCAAGAAAGTCCCTCTCATCGAGTATTGCTCGATGTAATGGAATAACAGTACCAACACCATCCAAAATAGTCTCCGACAAAACGGCACGGCTTCTTCTGATGGCTTGATCCCTATCCTCACCCCATACGATAACTTTCGCAAGAAGAGAATCGAAGCAGCCGGGCATATCGTATCCAATGTGCGCATGTGTGTCTACTCGGACACCCACTCCTCCGGGAAAATGACACTCCCAAAGCCGGCCAGGAGAGGGTATGAATGTATGAGGGTCTTCTGCATTGATTCTGAACTGAATTGCATGCCCCGTGAACTCAATCTCATCTTGATTCAAAGACAAGGGCTCGCCTGCAGCAACACGGATTCCTAACTCGACAAGATCATGGCCAGTGATTGTCTCTGTAACCGTATGCTCCACCTGCACACGAGGATTGACCTCAAGGAAGTAAAAATCGCCATGTGCATCGCGTAAAAATTCAAAGGTTGCAAGGCCACTATACCCTACTGCTTCTGCTCCAGCACAGACCTTGGCACCGATATCAGCGCGGACCTCTTCAGTCAACCATGGGCCCTCCTCAAGCAACTTCTGATGACGGCGCTGGATACTGCAGAATCGCTCCCCAAAGTGAATTGCCCGCTTACCGTCAGCAAGGACTTGGAACTCGACGTGTTGTGCACCCTCAATGTATTTCTCGACGAACACACGGTCATCGCCAAATGCACTCCTAGCGCGTGATTGACAGAGGTTGAGGGCTGAAGTGAACTCACTTGCCTCATGAACTATCTGCATTCCGATACCCCCTCCACCAGCGGCCGCTTTGATGATTACTGGATACCCTATTTCCTCTGCAAGCAAGATTGCTTCATCAGAAGTTGATACTGGTTCACTACTACCCTTCGCCACAGGAAGACCCGCAGCTTCCATAGCTTTCCGAGCCTCAATCTTGTCACCAAGAAGACGAATCACATCGGATGATGGACCTATGAATGTAATCCCCTCTTCTTCCAAACGACGTACGAACTCTGCATTCTCTGCGAGAAAACCGTAGCCAGGATGCACGGCGTCTACTCCCATGCTCTTCGCTGCATCTATTACTGCCTCGATATCAAGATAGGAATCCAATGGATTGTCTCGAAGTATCCCACGAGCATCATCCGCAAACCGAACTGGCAGTGATAGACGATCCTCACGGCCATGAATCATGCAGACCTCGATGTCGAGACTTCTCAACGCGCGACCAATCCGAAGAGCAATCTCACCTCGATTTGCAACGAGGACACGGTGGAACATACCTCATCGAGGAACAATGCGGTTGATGATAAAATCGGGTCAGTAGACATCGCGGAGATACCGCTTCTCATCCTTCATCATACGCTGTTCGACATATATTGCCGCATCTTCTTCAGACATACTGCCATGTTCAGCACAAATTGAAATTAGAGTGCTGTGCACATCTTTCGCCATACGTAACTTGTCTCCACAGACATAGAAGTAGCCACCTGCCTCTATTCGAGACCAAATCTCCTCTCCGTGCTTTGCCATCAAATGTTGGACATATACCTTCTCTGACCCTTCACGAGACCAAGCGAGATCGATTCGTTCAAGAGCGCCCTCCTCCATCCAAGCCTCAATCTCATCTCGATAGTAGAACTCGCCCGCTTCAGTCCAATCGCCAAAGAAAAGCCAGTTACGGCCCGTTGCTCCATCGGCCACTCTCTGTTGGAGGAAAGCACGGAAGGGAGCAATTCCAGTTCCAGGACCAACCATGATGATGTCTGTCGAAAGATCGTCTGGAAGAACGAAACTCCTCGTAGGAGACATGAAAACAGGAACTGTGGATTCACCCTCAGGACATCTATCTGCAAGATAACCAGTTGTCAGACCTGTACGATCTCGACCATGGTGGGAATACCGAACAATACCAACTGTAAGATGGACAGTTCCAGGCTCATGATTCGGACTTGAGGCGATTGAATACAAACGAGGTTTGAGGGTATCCACAGCATCAACAAACTCCTGTGCACCAAGATTCAGCGACGGCATGTCATCTAGGAGGTCAACATAGTCACGTGACCAGATGTAATCTTCCATAGCTGCATCATCGTTAACGAGGGTGGACCAGAGTGCAAACTCGGGGTCATCAATGGGCCCAAGGGGGATGTAACCATCTGGGCAATCATCCTCTTCCTCACTCGTCCATTGCTCAAGTAGAACTCCATCCGAATCCTGTCGAGTGCGCGACACAATTCGCATTGTTACACCTCCACCAGATCCTGAGAAATGTGGTGAAAGGCCCTGAATAAAACGCTTAGAAACGCGATGTATCTCGGACTTGGTCAGGAGGGCGTCCCGTAGTGTCATCTCATCATCCTTGACTACAACCATCTCATCCGGAGGGCAACCAAGACGCTCGATGGTGAGATCGACAAGATCGGGAGGACTAGTCGGAAAAACGCCCAACGCATCACCAGCCTTGTACTCAAGACCTGAGTCTCCGAGATCAAACACGATATGGCGCGTCTCCTTAAGCGACCCTTCGCCATTCAGTACGTAGTTCACGTTAATCTTCGATGGATAGGGGTTTTTGTTTGAGTACTCGGTCACGAATCCGCACCCGCTTTGAGGGGGTTCGCTATCGGTATTTGAAGGGCTTTACCTAATCTATCGGCCAAGCGGTTGAATCAAATGCTGGAGATAAAAGCAAGCGATATGGCGTCCTCACTCCGATTCATCGGTTCAGGCAACGCCTTCTGCCCACCCGGACGATTTCATTCCTGTGTCGTACTCGATGAATCCGTCCTGATTGATGCCCCGCCCACCATCCTCCCACAGTTGCATGCCGCCGGGATATCCTCGGCTGAGATTACAGATCTAATGATTACCCACTGGCATGGAGACCATGTCTTTGGACTGCCTTTCCTACTCCTTGAACGGAGATTCATCACTGATCGAGATGGATCAGAACGACTTCGTATACATCTGAAAGCAAGTGGAATCGAGCGGATGAAGACTATCTGTGAACTAGCATTCCCTGGCACCTTACTTCCAGTCATCGAAGAACGTGTAGAATGGATTGTCAATGATGTAGGCGAAGCAGGACAATGGGCATACGAGCGGTTTCCAGTATTCCATACGCCAGCAACTGAACCTCATGGCTACATGCTTCGAGATACCAATGGATTTACACTTCTGCATACAGGGGATTCTGGGCCTTGCGAGACCATAGATCAGAGGAGGCCTGAATCCGATGCCGTAATTCTAGAAATGGGAGTTCCTGATGGTGCTGAATTTCCACATCATCATCGTCCAATCGACATCGTTCGTGTAGCGGAATCCGATTCAGAGCGAACTTGTCTCATCACTCATAGTTACGCATCTGGGGCTGGAGTTGAAACCGGTTTCAAGATGCCAGATTTGCCTCCGAACGCGATTCAAGTAGAAGACGGTGAAAAATATCTTCTAAAGCGTGGAAACGTCACACTAGATGGCTGAAAGGCAAGGATTTAAACTTCCCAAGATATAGAAAAATATTGTTTTCTTTCATTTTTGGATGGGCACAATTAAGTCATTGACGCGAGTGTGAGGAAAGTCCCTTTGCCCCTATCCCGGGGCCACCAGTGGACATGATTTGGATTTGAGGCGATTAGAATGACGAATATCTTTGAAGCAGCGAGTCGTTCAAACTCGATGTTCTCGGATCGTCGAGTATTCGACCCTCGTCACTCGCCCTCAGTCTTGCGGCACCGAGATGCACAGGTCCACGCAATGGTACTCAACCTCGCAGATGCCCTTGAAGGCCATATCCCTGGCAATATGATTCTCTATGGTCCGACTGGGGCTGGAAAGACTGCTGCTGCCCGGTTTGTAATCCAACAGCTTGAGGAACGAGCAGAAGCGATTGGAAGTAGTGTGACATCTCATGAGGTAAACGCTCAACATACTAACACCCGATATAGAGTATTACACAGCATCGCTACTCACCTCTGGGAACAGGGTGATGTCAATATTCCATTCACAGGGTGGCCCGCGGACCGCGTCCTTGAAGAGACGGTTCGCCGCATGGACCGCCGTTCAGGAGTGCATGTCATCGTTCTCGACGAAATGGATTGCCTCGCAACACAATCCGAAGAGCAGCTACTCTATGACCTAACCACTCTCAACGTGCTCCTAACCACGGCACGGGCATCAATTGTTGGAATAAGTAACGACCTGTCTTTCACTGATTCTCTGACTGGACCCATCCGATCTCGTCTCGCAGCTGAAGACATCGTATTCACACCTTATACTGCTGATCAAGTCAACGACATTCTGATTGATCGAGCGAAAGACGGTCTACGTGAAGGTACTTGGGATGAATCTGGGATTCGGTTGTGTGCAGATCTCGCTGCAAAGGAGCATGGCGATGCAAGACGAGCAATTGATCTCCTCCGTGTATCTGCGCAACGAGCTGAAATTGGTGATGCAAACAGCATCAATATCGAACACGTAATCAGCGCTCAAGCCCAGATGGAGCAAGACCGGGCTATCACACTCATGCAGGGTTTACCCGATCACCAGAAGTTAATCTTGATGTCCATCCTCATCAATCAGAGAAACGGAGTCCACACCCAGAACAGTGGAACTATCTGGGAGACATATACACAAGCATGCACGCGAGCAGGCTTCCGACCATTGACATCACGGCGTGTATCGACAATAATCAATGAGTTTGATTCAGCAGGCCTAGCGCATGTAAGAAATGTCTTCCTAGGACGCCATGGAAGAACGAAACATGTGTACAGCCTAATTCCAAAGGGAATCGATGCAATTCAGATTCTTGCTCGTGACAATCCTGGCCTTGAAGCAGCATCTAGGGGTGCTTACAAACTTCAGAGAAGGCTCGGATAAGACACTGTTTCATCCGGCAACGGTTAAGACAGCCTCGCCGGTCGAACGGTCATGGCGGATGATACTGTCGACGAGGTTGCCCCCTCCTTCATTCCAGAATCGCCCACTCTCGGGCGTCTCCTAACAAGTGTAGGTATCTGGGCTCTAATCGTCGATGTAATCAACATCCTGTATGGAGCATACGCTGCAGGACAGAAGGTTGTCTGGGCAGGTTTCCTCACATATGGATACCTTGCAGACAACACACACGTAACTCACGAGGGGACCGTCGTAAGTCCGGGTGACATGGTGTTTACCATCATTGCACTCGCCTGCCTTGGTCTTGGATTCATGATTTTGCAATCCACCGAAGAAAATGGATTCATTGGCTGGTTGCAAAGTTTCCTTACTATTGATCGATGGACTCCTTTCTTCGATACTAGCAATGGAATCAACAAGATGATTGGAAATTGGATGACCTTGATTGGACTCATTTTCTATTTCGGATGGTCCGGAATGAACATGACTTGGGTTGATCCTGGTGTCTACGCAGTTACCATCCCCCTAATTGGATTCGGACTCATGCTCCCACATCTCGATTCAGATTCCGAAGACGCTTGATTAACGGTGTCCAGCACGGCCAAGAATCGCATCGATGATTCCTCGTCCAGTTCCCAACCAAATGGCTGCACTCCAAAGGATTCGAATCCGCGACCAGGGTACAGCGAGCAGGAGGATTTCTACGAGCATACAAAACATGGCTATAGTCGGATAATCGGGCCAAAGCAGTTTGACAGCAAGTAGCCATAGCCCCAACATAGGAAGCAAAAGAGAGATTACAGCACCATCAGAGATGAAATCGTGCTTAACCATCGGCTTTCTAGGTGTCTGAATCCCTCGGAATCCATATCTTCGAACAATCCTGAAGTGGGCACGAGCATCCCGATATCTCTTCTTGAGGAATCGTAAGAGACCTTCCTCAGCCACATGTTTTACCGTCGCTTCTGGAACGTAGAGAATGGACCCTCCATTCTGGATTATTCTGATACTAACCTCCATGTCCTCTGCATGGAACCAGTCAGGAGAGAATCCACCGATTGAACGAAGCATATCAGCACGGAACATCGAACATGGACCATTGGCAAGAGATGCGAATTTGTCACGATTTGCATACTTCTTCGCAATTGTCTTCGAACGAAGTCGTGAAATCTGACTTGAACCTTCATCAAATACAGTCCTACCAGTTAAGGCAACAACATACTCACCATCTAGATCGGACAATTGAGCAAGCATCGTACTAATCCAGTGAGAATCAGGACGACAATCGATATCTGTAATCGCAATCCATTCGCCAGTTGCCTCATTTACTGCACGATTACGCCCAGCAGAGAGACCAATTCTTTCTTGAGTCAGAACAAGAAGTTCAAGATCGCTCTCTGGCTGTGGTAAGAACGATTGCATCCGCTCCAATGTTCCATCATTTGAGCCATCATCCACCGCGATAATCTGCAACGGTCGGTAATCTTGAGCACAGAGCGAGGAAAGACAATCATCCACCCAATCCTCAGCGTCACGTGCGCATACAGTGATAGTGATGAGCATCACTTCGACTCCATTGGCTGGAATGCATCAAGGAAGCGACGTGCTCTAGATTTGGCAGCTAAATCTACGCGACGGACAACTAGGCCCTCTCCTGGCTGACCATACATGACAACTGCACCAAGAGGCGAGAGAAGAATCAGAGGAATCGGTGAAAGATCTTCCTCTCCTTCAACATCGATGACTGTTGGCCCATTCCAATCCATAGCATGTTGACAGGCTTCAAACATAGATTGTGTGAGCGTTCCAGCTGGATTCACCGCGTAGAATCGTTGAGATTCCTTTAGAGAAATCCGAGACGCAGGGCTCCAATCCTGCCTTTTCGTACGACCATCGATAACGGCAATACGCGGAATGATACCACTCTCTTCGAGAGCAAGGACGGTCACATCTCCAACTGCAATAATCATGGATTTATCCTCCACAGACGAAAGAGCAGAATCAAGGGCGATGGATACATTATCCTCTGGACCCCTATGCAAAGTCCCCAACGGTTGCTTCAACTCCTCGTCAAGAACTGCAGGCATTTGGAGAATAGTATCAAAATTTGAGGGATGAATCCAAAGTTTACCAGATGGAGATACAAGCCCATCCCTAATCCTTGACGAAGAGAGAATCTCTCCTGCTTCATCAATAAAATGCGCTACTACTACAATTTCCAATGGATCCAATGTAGCTTCAAGACGCATCTCATTGATTCTCTCGCATCCAGCGAGAGTCTCAGAGGTGCAGCCAATGACTACACAATCTTCCCGATAAGGTGCGGGTCCAAACGAATCCTCCAACATGTGAACTGAACCCTGAATCCCATTCTGTTCAATATATGTAGAGAGAGATTCAACCCGCTGATTATACGATAGGACTTGAGCATCTTTCTCTGAAGCCATGCTATCTGAAGTCACATGAATCTCAAGATAATCGCAGCGTGCAGCCACCTCTTCAATCAGTTGATGATGGCCAGCATGGAGACGGTCGAACGTTCCCCCAAGAAGGCCAATGCGGTCGCCCATGCCCTTAGGTAGAGTCGGAGTGAATTGAATCATCCGACAGAGTCTGTGTCCCGGGGCGTAACTTCCCGCTTCATCGCCGTAGCTCACGGGCCTGACCCTGCCCCAGGACGTCTGTCGGACGGATTGGTTGTCCCATGAATCATCCCATTCGGTCAACCGGGGACCCATAGTCCGTCCAGCCGTCGTTTGCCTCACGGATCATCCCAGATGGTCCCCGTGAACTTCGATCGACGGCAAATCCCCGAACGTGGTACCGA
>JAZADD010000068.1:0-20320 GCA_036124005.1 Thermoplasmatota archaeon | reverse complement strand
TTCTCAGTCTATGCAAACAAACTCTACGTAGACATGCCAATCGATGAGATTGGAGCATTAACTCGAGAGGAGAAGGATGCCATGAATTCAGTCATTATTCTGATGTCCAATCATGCAATTATGACTTTCAATCGCCAACTTTCATTCGAAATTGTTTACTCATTCTATCGTGGATATTTGCGCTTGATTGGCCCTAGTATCCGCCGAACATGCGAACTCATTGAAGGAATGTATGTGATGATTGACCGAATCAATGTCGACGAAGAGAATGGTTTTGCAATGTTTCATTGGGTGTATTGGTTATTGGATCGGATGGAAGAATTCCAAGAGACTGATACGATGCTGCCTCACATCAATGAGAAGGATTGGAAGCCTTGAGGTGAGACAATGGCCGTTGAACTCTCTCGTAGAATCGATTGGCCAATGATTGACCCTGCCAATGTTGTCTACTACCCCCTGTATTGGGATCTAGCTCATCGATTCTTTGAGGAGTCCTGGGAGCCGATTTGTGGTATTGATTACCCGACAATAATTTCTGAACACCGTCTAGGATTTCCAGCAGTTGCTACTAATTCTACACATCATGCACCATTACGATACGGGGATACTGCACATTGCCGTCTTTGGGTCAAGGAAGTAGGGACATCTTCTGTTGTATGGCAATATCGCTTTGCTGACCAGAATTCGAATGTTGTCTGGTCAGCAGAAGTAACTACAGTATGCGTCAATTTAGATGATTTCCAGCCTCAACCTATTCCTGAGAAGATTGCTGAATCTCTACGCAGATGCAGCGAGGATTGATGCGTGATTGATATCACCGCATCTCATGGAGGAATCATTCTCTATCCGCTGGGATGAGGATGAAGATGCATCAGAAGAAGTAGTCATCGCTGTTCCAATTAGGCCTCAACCAAACACTCTCCGAATTATAGGATCAGTATTGGTAATTGGTGGACTTCTTGCGTTGTTAAGTGGGGCCTCTAACCTTTGGACTGGAATGGATGATGGGCCAACAGATCCAGCGATGTATGATGCAGTTGCCTTACAACTTCAGTCAGCAGGCGAAGATATCACTTCAGAAGAAATTGCAGCCTACTATGATGCGATTGCAGAGAAAGGGTACTATGAGGTCCTCGGTACATTGGAGACTTGTGCAGGCCTCCTTCTCATTGTTAGTGGCGTTTTGTTATTCCGTTGTCAGAGCTATGGTATACGAATCGGCGTAACAGGAGGATCCCTCCTTCTGTTAGATGCTGTTGCAGGTTTGTACTTCCTTCGTTCCGTTGAAGCTCCGTCTGCTATGCTATCATTGACTCTCAATATTCTCCAAGTTCTGGTTACTACTTGCGGCCTCTTTTGTACTGCGTTGCCCCTGCTTCCCCTTGTTTTGTCGGGCGCGCGCGCGGCTTTAGATTCGAATTCGAACCCTTCATCTCTGCCGATTCAAGATGAGTCTGAATAATTCATTCTGGTTTCGGCCACTTCTTTGAGAGTACTTTGCGGAGATCATCGTTCATTTTTGCATCCCACCAGTTCGCACGACGCCAGATTGCATATCGTCCACGAACACCGCGTAAATCTGCTCCATCCATCTTAGCATCTTGAAAGTTTGAGAGATTGAGTTTCGCCTTCGTCAATCGTGCACCACGTAGATCAGCACCATCTAATGCGCACTTCATCAAATCGGTTCCAATGAGGGATGCGTTTCGCAAGTCTGCGCCGGAAAGGTCCGAACCTTGAAGATTTGAACCATCAAGAATCACTCGTCTTAGGTTGGCATTTTGAAGATTCAAATCTCTCAAATCTTGATCAATCTTTGATTGGAAGGACCAATCAACTGGCTCCGAATAATCATCTTGGTCTGACATCGGTTCTTCACTGGGCAGCACGTGAATCAAGGTGTGCACGACCCTCGTCGGTGAGAGACATGAATCGATTCTTTTCAGGCATGTCTTCAGGGAAGTCGAGTCGACCTTGCTCGCGGAGACGGTTAAGATAGAGAGATATATTCCATTTCTCAACATCATCAGCATCATGACCAGCGTCGATGAAGAGCTGCTTGAGTTCTCTCGGTGGTGAGTCTCTCTGTCCTTCGACTTCACGAAGGTAGTGGATTGCTGCTAGAATCAAATCTGGCTTCTTGGTTAGATGACAGGTTGAGACAAGTGAACTGAATGCGGAACCACGCTCAGGAAGGCCCGTTTGCATCGCAGCGATTCGCGCTGCTTCAAACGCTTTCTCTCTAGTCTCGCGGACTTTATCAAGAGCAGTAGACCACTGTTCGTCACCGCGTAACTTGAGGAGTTCAGCGGTTACAACCTGTTCCGTTCCTTCAAGATTGATTCGAGAATTGCCAACACGGATGGAAAGACGCGCTTTCGTTCCTTCCCCCGCTTCGTCGCTCATGGCAGCCACCGAACGAACTGACCATTCTAATGTTTGACTTAACCGTTCCCGTTGATTCAACAGAGTTTCCAAACCCAAATCTCGCCGATTCCTTATGAGTGCGAGGGGGGAACGGGAACCGATGAAAGCCCCATCTATGGAGCCGAATGCCCCTCGTCCCGTTGGATATATCCTCATTGTTTTGATGCTCGGTTTGTCCTTCAGTCCGCTTATCTCAACTGTCAGCGCAAATCCTTCATCGATTACGACATTCAGTAATGGTAACAGTAGTGAGACAGTTCTCGGTAACACCACAGTGGATGTGGCGCTGGAACGAAATACCACAATCACAGAATCGAGTTTTGAATTACAGTATCTTTCCTCAAATCCAAGTCCGGGTATTGTTCAAATGGATATTGGAAACGATGGTTTGTTGGAATGGTCGTTTGGTGGTAATCGCTATGGGGAACTAGGTTCCCAAACTCGATTCAGTACCAATGGATCAACAGCATCAAGCACTCCAACCCAGAACACATGGTCACCAATCTGGTCGTTTGATCTTCCGTCAGAAGCAAATGTTGATCTCGCGGAGTTGAACATATCCTACGCTCCAGTAATGGGTGGCGGTGTGGTTGCAACGGGCGGAGAAATTGACGATATGACCGTTGCGGATGTAGACAATGATGGGGAGGCAGAGGTCGTAATTCTTGACCGGGATAAAGATCCAGGAAATGGTTCCCATCCGCATGTTGGAATCATCGATTGGACTCAAACCTCGGGTTTCTCATCTGTATCGTGGACATGGACTTGCGCAGGAGGGACTGAACTGATGACTGGTGATGCGAATGCAGATTCTCGCATGGATGTGTATCTAATTGATGCGCAGAATGGTTCTGTTTGTTTACATCTAGCAAACAGTACTGGTTTTGCATCCTTTGCAAATATCTCTCTAACTTCTGCCGGGTCACTTGGTGATGTCTATGTTGATGATATTGATGCTGATGGGCACTCGGATATTGTATACAGTACTTCTGACGGGTCCCTTTGTTCGACTCTTCGCCGTTCCGGAGGGTATTCCTCTCTATTCGTGAATGTCACCGTTCCTTCAAATTCAAGTGGAATGGGTGGACCGGGGGGGTCTTCGACAACAATCTCAGACATACTCTCTGTCAATCTCTGGTCTGGAGTTAAGACAGCGGCTGTGGCGGAGGACATGGAGGGTTATGTCTCGTTCTGGAATTTCTCTTCTAACCAACAAGGTGGCTTTGCTTGGGTCATTAGCATGATCAATGCGACGGGCTTAGAAGACAGCATTCAGGCGGTTGACATCGACGGTGATGGAGATGATGATTTGTTTGGAGACGCCCCAATGTCGGGTTCAACAATGTCTGTCTTCACAACCCTAGGTTATCAATCGACTCAGAGTATGTCCTTCTTTGCAAACGAACCAGTGTTCGCAGATTGGGATGGTTCTGGAACAATGAGAGCTTTACTCATCGATTCAGGGACAAATGACGGTAGTGATGCGACTTTTACTGGAGACATCGATGTCCATTCAATTACAACATCTGGTATTGCTTCAACAGGTTCACCACTAATCGAACTTGAACCAATCACAGCACCGACTCGTATGATTGTTGAGGACATCGATGGCGATGGAGTTCCTGAGCATATAGTGGCTGGTGGTGAATCAACACACAGTATTTTCATCGCTGGATATCACAATCTCCTAGTTGATTTCGATAGCGATACTACGGCGGAAGTGAACATTAGTGGTTATGCAGGCAATGGAAGTCAAGGCGTTGATGAAATCGAGTGGATGGACACAATGGGTGCCCTTCCAGGAATTGTCCAGTCAGAACTTACGGCGAGCACACCATCAATTACGGATTTCTATGGAATTGATCATTCTACATTGCAGCCAGATGCATATGTTCGTGGTGAAGGCAACGTTCTTGGTTCTGAATTCCTAGTCACCTATTCTCTTACAACTCGTGTGGATACCAACCCTGGTCTTGGGAATCTCACCAATGCGTTGAATCGGGAGATGGTAGCAGGTACAGGTCCGTTTGATGTTGGACTTGTTTTCAACATGACATCTGCTACAGGACAATTTACGCTCCAGAATCTTGCAATTACGCATATTCCAGGTGCTACGAGTATTGACTTACCAACTGAACCAGTTTTGATTCAGATGAATATCTCAGAAGAGATGTCGCTCCAACTACAATCACCATTCATTGCATTCGAATGGAACAATACCTCATCAGACGGCGAATCATCTTTCATGATGTATGAGATTCACCGGACTAAGGATAATTCACCATTGAATTTGATGACTCCTTACTCGACATCACAAGGATCATTCTTCATGGATCAATCCCTTCAACCCGGGACTTATCGCTACTATGTTCGTGCGATGCATCAGAATGGTATCGCCTCAAACCTCAGTTCACCTTTGACGATTACAATTGACCCCCCTCCGCCAGACACAACTCCTCCCGATCCTGTAACCAATCTGACAGTATTGGATGTACCTGGAGATGAAGGAGGTCACTTGAACATCTCTTGGGATGATGGTGGATCAGATGACCTTCATCACCATCTTGTGTTTGTTGATACGGTGCAATTCACCAATGCATCTACTAGGGTGCATGTTGCGAACTTAACTGCTGGAAATTCGTCAATCGTGGTCAACATGACTTCGGATATTCTCGACAATACAGGCGGTGTTCAACAGTCTGGTGTGGCGATTATGGATAACGTGGATCACTATGTGGCAGTGGTGGCAGTTGATGCCCTTGGAAACTTCAACGAAACAGTAGTCACTGTTGGCCCGGTACGTGCTCTAAACAACTCAAACATCATTTCATCCATCACCGTTGAAGTAGCGACATCATCAAATTTGGATATTGATGGCTCGTCTTTACCTTCTGTTACACGCGGAGAGTCACTTACTATCTCTGGAGTTTTAGACCTCGATTCAGAATCGGTTGCAGGACGTACGGTGCAGATTGATTTCAGTGATGATGACCATAGTACCCAAGTCATTGCTGTTACAGATGCAACTGGTGCTTTTTCTGTAGCATATTCGGATTGGTCAGCACTTCTCGACTCCAGCAGTCGTTTTGTTGGAGTGGTAAATGTCTCTGCCACATATGCGGGTGGTTCGACATCCATGCAACAGACTATACTTGGATCGTCTACTACATCTTCATTCGTTTCCACAGTGACTGCGACAGTCAGCCCGGTTCAATCTTCTGTGCAACTTGATTCGGACAATCAGGGGAAAGCCCGCCTTCAGGTCACAACTGATTCGAGAGACCTCTCTTTACTCGGTGCAATATCTTTTGATTGGACTCTTGGAAATGTCTCTGAATCTATCGTCTCATCTACAGGAACTTCAGTTCTCGATCAGACCGGGTTTATCGAGGAAGAAGTCGATTATCCAGGTGGTGGAGAGATTGAATTTGTTTACGATGAGACCAGTAGACCATTCTGGTTATTGATGAATCCATCATCTGTATCGATTGACCTTTTGCCTCCACCCGTGCAAACAGATACAGGTGGAGATACCAATGTAACTGAGCCAACACCAGACCCTCTCTTACTTGCATTGAATGTGGATTGTGGTGATGAGACTTGGTCTATGCGTGCGAACACTTCGTTGTGGTCTACTGACAATGCGAATCAGCTTGAGTGCATTGTCACTAATCCGAATCAGAACATTGTCTACGTCGATCTTGAACTTGAGATGAATGTCATAGGCGTTGAGATTGAATCTGACCTTGGCGGCTCCTTCAGTATTCAGGGAGGCGCAGACCAGATTCTAACCCTTGAAATGCAAGATGATACCCAGTTCCGAGATGGCAGTGTTGATCTCAGCCTGGCAGTTACAGCTCCCGATTACCAAGACAATGTTACAGTCTTGACAATCCAGTTTAGGTTCACAGAAGATGCAGTTAACCCATCAGGTCCGACGGACACTTCTGGAGGAACGAGTGGCAATAGTAATCTCGTTCTCATTGGTGGTATTGTTGCTGTAATTCTCGTACTAGGATTGGTGGTAGCCATCATGCTCCGTTCTGGATCCGATGAGGATGATGAGGACCTCTTCTCCGATGATGACGATATTGGAACCCTTCCAATGGCTGTATCTGGAGGAGCAACGTCCACTCGTGCCGAAGCAGATATTCCGAAAGGTGTCCCACTTGATGAACTCATGAAACAAGGTTCGCGTCCTGCCCCTGTATCGATGTCGAAGTCGAAGACGACCTCTGCCGTTACCACGGAATCGGAGGAAGATTCTGAGTCCGAAGTAGAGGAATCATCCGATGAGGTTGAAGAGGAAGAGGCTCCCGAAGATGATTACACGGATTCAGACAACTACCATGTGGATGACGATGGAACTGAGTGGTGGAAGGATGAACTCGATGTTTGGTGGTGGCGTGGTCCAGATGATGAGGATTGGTCAGAGTACACAGAATGACCGGACGAGGGTTGAAAACGACCTAAGGTGAGGTTGAGTCAATGGGTCTACCGCGTCCGTTCGAACTTGTCGTCCAGCACGGCACCGAGCGAGAGCGTCTTGGTGGGACCGCAATCTGTGGTTTTACTACGAAGGGAGCCGTTGGTGCCATTGCGGTAGATTGGGTCATCAAGACGTTTGAAATGGAGCAGTTAGGCTCGGTTCTTAGCGAATCATTTCCAGCGATGGCTCTTGTCCGCGGCCGTCGCCCTCAACATCCAGTGAGAATTTACCAAGGCGATGGAATCGGTGCCTTTGTCAGTGATATCGCCTTTCCTGACGAGTTCAATCTTTCATTTGCTGAGACTGTAATCAAATGGTTCCGTGACGGCGGTTTTGACCGTCTTGTGATGATTGATGGGGTATTTCTTCCAAATATGACAGGTGAAAACATCCCTCCAGTATTTGGTGTAGGTTCTACCGACGCATCGAGGGCCCGCCTTGAGGAGATTGGCCTAGAATCTGTTGAACATGGAATCGTACCTGGAATCACAGGCTATCTCCTAGCAGAGGCCGATAGACAGGGCTTCGATGCTTATGCAATTCTCTCCCCCTCTAATCCTGGATTCCCCGATGCTCGTGCAGCACTTCCAGCGCTCGAGGCTCTTTCAGAGATGCTTGATCGAGATATTCCACTTGAAGGTCTCATGGAAAAGGCGATAGTAATCGAACAGAAGGTTCGAGAAATGATGCAAGAGCATCAACTTGCATTACCTCAACCTAAGATGGATGAAGAATCCGATGATGATCCGATGGTTCTCTAATTTCAGTAGAATGGATTCGTTCCAGCATCATGGTCTGTCATGTCAACAATTCCAACGATTGCTGGAACCTTTTCACGAATTACCACCTCTATGCCTTGCTTCAATGTGACATCTACCATACCACAACCTTGGCATCCTCCACCGAAAGCGATGACAGCTTTGTTATCATCTACTCCGAGGAGCTCGACTGTTCCTCCATGAGTGGCAACCATTGGACTAACATCGGTGCTGATGACTTCAGCTACAGCCTTGGAAATGTCATCAACCCACATTGGGTTGGGGTTCTCAAATTGAAACCCCCCTCCCATTAGTGTCTCTACAAAGTCCAGAGTTGCGCCTTCCATGTATGGGACACTACGCTCAGCGATGAGTACTACCATCCCATCGACTTCACTGGCCACATCACTGTCATTTTTCTCAGCTAAATCGACAAGGTTCAGATCATATCGAAAGCCCTTCGCACCCCTTCCGATGATTTCTACTCGAAGCACTCGTTCGATATCGTCATCGGCTGAATTTTGGAATTGGGCGAGCATCTCGCGCGCCTTCTCAGTGATGCCGATCATGATTATCCCACTTCGTGGTTGGATTTGAATCTGAGTGACCCCATCTAATTTTGGGATTCAGGCGCTGTCGAATCTTGTACAGGGGTCGAGATGGGCGGCGCCATTTGGCCGACAGGTGCTTGCATTTGGCCGACAGGTGCTTGCATTTGGCCGACAACAGGGGATGAACCTACACTAGGAATTGGAGTGTATGCTTGTTGCACCATCATTGGTTGTGGAGGATCTCCTCCAATGGCCAGACCGATAATTAAGAGAATCAAACCGATAGGAATACCGCAACAACAAGCCAAGGAAGAGAGGCCAATACCTCCCATGAGGCTTCCAAAATCTTCCGCCCCAGCCTTCATCAATCCAACGGTGTAAGCATCATTTTCAAAGAGAATGAAATCAACTGAATCATTGTTTGAATCTGTTACTGAGACTGTGTAATTTGAATTAATTGTGCAATCTGCGTTGCTCATCCAGGTCTCACAAACATGTGTGGAAACAACTAATCCATCATGAATTGGATCTTCGTATTCAAAGACATCAAACCCACATCCGTAAATTTCGATTACATCATCTGTAACATCGATACCATCTTCATCCGTTACTGTAACATTGTAATCTATACATCCATCAACAAAACCATCTTCATCATTGTCAACATAATCCAACCTTAGTAGAACTTGAAAGGCGAGACTACCCTTTCTGTCATCGTCGACATAGGTGAATGTAGCACTCCCGTTTTCAGATTCTGTGTAATATGGGGATGGATCATCATCTATATTCTCGAGATTCTCACCAGCGAATCCAGAAAGTGCCCCACCTACTACTGCCAATAGGACAAATATTCCAGTAATTGCTCCGCCTGCAATGGTTAGGCCCTTGTTCATGAAGTTCCTATTGCAAGTTTTCTATTTGAAAGAATGCTTTCCATATGAGAGGAGAGTTCATCGGGGTCAATGGTGAAAGGATGTACATGGCGGCCCATTTTGATAGACGAGGCCGTCCGTTTCGTGATCTCCGCATATCGGTGACAGATCGTTGTAATATGCGCTGCGATTACTGTATGCCCGCCGATGTCTTCGATGCCAATCATGACTTCCTTCCTCGTAGTGATTTACTGACTTTTGAGGAAATAGATGAGGTCGTGAATTCACTCATTTCTCATGGATTAAAGAAGGTCCGAATCACCGGTGGAGAGCCATTGTTGAGACGAGATCTCGATGTTTTAATCAGAATGTTGTCTAAGCATCCTTTGGATTTAGCATTGACAACGAACGGGCTTCTTTTTTCAAAATGTGCAACAGATCTCGCCGATGCCGGTCTTAGCCGTGTCACTTTCAGTCTCGATAGCCTTGACCCTGTAACGTTTGAGAGGATTACTGGGAAGCCCGGAAATTCGATTCATCGGATTATCGAGGGAATTGAGATGGCAGTAACGCTTGGACTTAGTCCTGTGCGAATCAATTCTGTAATTCGACGCGGTGTAAACGAAGCAGATATTGAACGCTTGATAGAACGTTTCAGGCACCTACCAGTCGCATTACGTTTCATTGAATTCATGGATGTGGGCAATCATAACCGATGGGATCTTGCATCAGTAGTCCCTAGTGAAGAAATACGTCAACTTGTGCAAGAGCGTTGGAATCTCCACCAGATGTCTCCTCTTCATACTGGTCAAGTGGCCCAGCATTGGTCCTTGGATTCAGATACAGGCTTTGAAGTCGGATTTATCTCATCGGTTACAGAACCATTCTGTGGTGATTGTAATCGTGCAAGGCTTTCAGCAGACGGCCATATCTACACATGCCTATTTGCAACATCAGGGCACGATTTACGTCCAGTTCTGAGAAACCCAGAAGGCTTGGAAACAGTCACAGAACGTTTCCATAAAATTTGGTCTGAGAGAGAAGATAGATACTCAGAACTTCGGGCCCAGCCAAGGAGTTCTACTGCGATTTATCTACCAAGAGTTGAGATGTCATATATTGGTGGCTGAATCAATTCTCTGACTTGGTTAATTCTAGTGCAAGATCGTGGATTAGTGACCAAGGAGCAGTGGTGCGGATGCCCGGATTTGGGTAAGCGGCGACGCAGGATGGATGCCCAGCTTCAGTGAGGGCTTCTGCGAGTTTGCGGGGTGATGGGGGCCCTTGTAGGGGGACATGGGGATGTAATCGATCCACAAGAATCAATGAAGCATTATTTGGAACAGTAGATTCCTCCTGTAAATGGCGAATCGCACGTAGAACGCTCTTTCGAGAATCCTCAATGAGTTCTTCGTGTTTCGATGCGTCGAAGCCCCATCGTTGTAATTTTTCTTTGTCAGGAATGCATAGTTTCAGTGCAGTTTCCTCATTGAAACCAATTAACACATCAGAGTTGTGCAGCCCCCCTGTCCACATTGGCCCACTGATTCGCCGGTCTTTACCCGAACTAGTGTGTGAAGCTGGATGACGGAAGGGGAGAAAGCAGAACGGTTGGGACATATCGGGATTGCCATGGGGATGTAGCCCTGCATCGATGGAGATTCTCAGTTCCTCTGGCGTTGGGTTCCATACCCGCCAACCGATATTTTCCTCAACATTAGAAGCACCTTGCTTTGAACGGCGGATTGCAACACTAACTCGAAGATGATGTGTTTCCCAGACGGAGAGTAATGGCTCAATTGCACGATCGTGTCGTGCAGCGATTCGTGCGATATTAGCTAAGAGGACTCTGAGCCCCGAGTCATGAGCCCAATCATTGGTGCGTACGACCGCTCCGTACCGACGCATCGTCGGACCTTTGCTCGAACCTGTCAAAGCAGCAGAATCCGTTGCACTAACCTCAAGAATCCCGGTACGGGCAAAGGCTTGGATGACTGGATCTAGGAACGTGATAGGTGAACCGAACGGGTCTAGATCAATCCAATGCCAGCCGTTGTTGAGAACTCGTGCACGAAGGTCACCTTCGATCAAAGTGAGTGTTTTCCCATCATCGAATCGTTCCTGATTTTTTTGTGCCCATTCTAATGATGTTGGAAGAATGTCACAGACATGAGCATCGATTAGTTGTGCCATTTCTTCAGGTAGTTCGTTAATCCAACGACGTGCTCGGATTCCTGAAGCGCCCAATCCGTCCAAAGCCCGAAGTTTTCCTTTAGGTAACCATCCAAGTTCGAATAATCGGTGCATGAGAAGAACAGAACGAGTTCGACTACCATTCATCGCAGAATTATGGAATACTTCCCGTGTTGCTTTGGCACCAGGGCCTCGTCCGAAATGCTCGTCGATGTTTTCGGGCGTAGGGAGTAGAATCGGCGTCGCACCTTCTAGACCGAGTTCGGCCCCTTCCATGGCATGACCGTAGCGTGGCTGGCTAAGGCCCTTCCGCGGCTGAAGCAGCAGGCCTTGTGTACCGCAAGACCTTGCGAACAGCCTCGTTCACAGTGTAAATTTGGTGTCTAGTATCTTCATCGTTCAGTAAGCCGAGAATCACGGTACAGATTCGATCTCCAAGGGGTAAATCATCAGCAGCATCGAAGGCACAAATCTCTCTGAATAGGACTTCATTACCACCGGGTGTTTGGGCGACGGGTCGAATGATGTACGGCGCTCCATGTGCTCCTCTTCCAGGTGACAACCGCCAATGAACGCCGGATGAGCCAGCGATTCTCAGATGTGATCCATCGCACCAGATACCTGGCATTGCGTCTACTACAGATCGGAGCAGGTAGAATGATCTCTCGGTTGGATTGGCAACTCCTCCTTGATTCTCCTTACCAGAATCGATTGCCCATGCGATGGTCAATCCACGTAATCGACGTGCGATATCAGCCCCATCTCTACCGTTCCAAATCGCGCTGAATTCCTCAATAGCACGTGGAGACCGTGGAAGTTGGAGTTCATGCCGCGTCCCATTATCGTCTAACACTGTGATGTGAAATCCTTCAGGAGAGTAGTTGAATGGGGGGTCTTCGGGCCACTTAACGGTCTCTAGAATGAATGGTCGAACTGCACCCGGTAGCCGTATATCTTGAATCCAGAGTTGGTCCTTTCTCAATTCCATTCGATCTGTAATTGGCCGCAAATTGATACCATTCATTCCCATCAATTGTTTCATCAAACGAACGAATCGACTCCCTGGGTCGTTTCCGTCACTCAAGATTAGACGAAGAAGAAGATGTCCTGGGCCATATGTAAGCGTCCAATCTCCTACGTCAAGGCCAGTGGTGCTGGATTGAAGATGATGACCATTGAGTAGGCAAGAACGGCTGAACAGCTTTCGGTATCCGTGAGGTCGGGGGGGGGCATCAGCATCGAATAATGGAGATTTTTCATCAAGAACGGACCTCATATTGGTGAGTAGTGAGAGGATAGAATCATCTGACCATCCATCTAAAAGGGATTCAGCAGAAGTATTTGGTAAGAACCAAGAGAGGATTTCTGCCCATCCTTCATCGTTAGGCTCAATTCCATTTTCACGAAGTCGTTCTAAGTCCACTATCGCTGCCTCATCTGCCATAGCATCAATCTGCCATGAGGGTGTTCTTTCAACGAGGTCTCTAACAAGATTCCACCATGGTTCACATACTGCGCACAACCCTCCAAACATCATGCTCGCTTGCTCAGTCTCAGTTCTGCAGAGTTCACAATGTGCCATCCCATGTTGAACACCTCCAACGGTATTTCAAGCGCAGAGAATCAGTAGTGTTCGAATCGAATATTCTGATTCGTATGAGTAACTATGCCTGAATCATTGGTCCTTCCAATGATAGATGCACCTGCATCTCGTTCTTTCAGCCATCGCAGAATAGTATCTGCTGCATCGCTGGAGACAATGAGTATCATGCCGGTACCCATGTTGAAAGTTCGATGCATTTCCCGATCATCAACGCCGCCCATTTCCTGAATCCAATGGAACTCTGGTAGTATTGGAAGTGGTGCATCAATGTGATAGCCTCGAGATGGATGGAGGCGGAGAAGATTGGAAAGTCCTCCACCAGTTATGTGTGCAATACCGCGCAAATCACTCCTTTGAGCATCACCAAAATCGTCTAATGCATCGATAAGGTCCTGAACTGGATCTACATAGATTCGTGTAGGGTTTAGCAATACTTCTCCAAGGGTAGGGTGGCCTGATGTCCATCTACGAATTGTACGATTGGGGTGTTCCGAATCGAAGGGGGCGGGCTTGGCAAGGTCTGCACCTGTACGTTCGAGGACCGCCCTGACAAGGGAATAGCCATTCGAATGGATGCCTGAAGCAGGGAGTCCAATCATGACATCATCGGATCCAATATGTTCACCAGTGATTGCGGCATTTTTTGGCATCCATCCAAGTGCCGTACCTGAGAGATCAAGTTCTTTGACGATTCCAGGTAGAGTAGCCGTCTCCCCTCCTGCAAGAGTAACACGGGCGATAGAGCAGGCTTCAGCGAGTGAGGCGCCAAGTGCAGCATGCTCATCTGGTGAGGGCTTCGGAGTAGCGATGTAATCAACGAAAGCGATTGGTTCTGCACCAACACAGAGTAGGTCATTGACATTCATTGCAACACAGTCGTGTCCGACACCTTGTAATCGTCCAAGTTCGTTGGCAATCTGGAGTTTACTTCCCACACCATCGGTTGCCAATGCAAGCCACCTGTCACCGAATTCAAGTAATCCTCCGAATCCGCCCGGAAGATCCACTGGAGCACCTTCGGTTCCTGGTTTGCGGACAGAACCACTCAATGCTCCAATCACGGAAGAGACGGCGGCCCCTTCAAGGTCGATGTCAACACCGGATGAAGCGTAGTCAATCCCTTCATCCATGGGCTATATCCCGAGCCGACGCCACATCAACCAATCGACGATTTTAATCAGACCTTAGAATCCATTCACAGACCGATGGGGGCTGAAATGAAACGAGCCTCTAGGTCCCATTCATTCGCTTCAGCAATACGATTCAACCAGTCGGCAGTAGCGCGAGGTCCGACAGTCTCTGTTGCATGGTGGCCGGCAAGAATCAGGAAGATGCCAGCCTCTTGAGCTAGAATTGCTGATTGGAAAGGCCCTTCACCACTTAGTAAGGAATCAACACCCAGTTCTTTTGCATCAATAACAGCGCCTCCAGCTGCACCCGAACAGATAGCAATCGTTTCGATTGTATTTCGCTCCAATTCCCGATCTTCTGGGAAGATGCGAATGATCTCTGGCTCAGTATGTTCCATGCCTAATACGTTCAGAATCTTCTCATTGATATCGCTTCGATTTATTGGGGATGAAAAACGTCCATGTAAGCCTATTTCCATCGTTAGACGACCATCTTCAAGCGTCTCAATTTGAGGCCATTCCTTTGCCATAGATGGTCCCTGAATTAATGTTGAATCCAATGGACTTGGATAGCCCTTTGAAGCGAACCATGTCCCATCTCGTTCAATTCCGATACCATCTGCTAGGACAGCGTTGTTGCCAAGTATTGGATGAGCATCCATGGGTAGATGAAGTGCGAGAATAGCCAGATTATTTGCAAGAGCAAACCGTGTTCTTTCAGCCTCAACTTCATCACTAGATGGTAGCGGAATCGCACCCAACGTCCAAGTCAGACCATGATGCACGACAAGGAGGTCAGCTCCTTCGTCTACGGCTTTGTGGATTACCTCTAGGCTTGCATCAGTTGCCGTCATCACTTTGTTACAACTAGAATCCGGGTCGGGAATAATCTGTGGCCCATTCCAAGCTCGGCTTGAATCGGGGACCTCATGAACTCGATATTCAGTACACAACGCTGCCATCACATCGTAGATGGATGGTGCTTGCATCTTCATTCACCTCACTCAAATTCTAGACGGATGAATTCACTGCCTTCTAGGGGACATCGTATCATAGGCATCGATTCTAGGATGCGAAGATGAATTTCTGCTGTAATGTGAACAACACTAGAGAAAAGATGGCCACCCACAACTTCGTGATCATCAGTCATTCCTGTAATGTGTAGATGGGTGAAGGGCTCTCCTTCATGCAGCGCTAGATTCCCCATTAGAGTAAGAAGTTCCATTGGTTCAACTCGATCAATTGCTCGATAGACTCCTTCTCCATCGAGGAACCCTGCCGAAGTCTCACGAATACGGCCGATACCGCTTGTGATTGCCGCAGCCTTGACTCCATGCTCTTTCGCCCACGCTTTGAGTGATGCATGTATTTCCTCTCCCGGATCTAAGCGAATCATCGCATCTCCTCCGGTTATCGCACTGTCCATGAATCGGTATATGCTGGGTCCAGTACCTATCCGTTTCGACCGTTATATTCCTACATTGGAAGGCTTTGATATGCAATTTCAATGGACCCAAGAATCGCGATATTTCCATCGGAAATCAACGGGTTGAACGTCGTTTTGCCGTTTGGTTCATACACCGTCGAAGACTCCCTCTAAGTCCTCGGTGAATACAATGGCGCTCCAGTTCGATGATTTCGGCGCGCGTTGGGAGACCTTCTACGACGAGGTTATGATTGGTCGTATTCAGAGCCTGACAAAGGACTCAACTCATCTAAGTATACCATTCAACGAGATACAATCTTGGGATCCAGATTTTGGGGCTCGAATCCTGAATCAACCAAAATCTCTCATTGAACGAGGAACTCGAAGTCTTCGTGACAAGTGTCGAGAAAACGGAATTAACATCGAGCCAACATTACTCCTTGAGCATCTACCTGCTGACGTTGAGACAGATTTGGGTGAGATTGGGTCGGAAGATTTGAATCGTCTTCGAGCAGTCAATGTCGTCATCACGAAGCGTTCTGAGATTCGCCCTCGAATCTATTCCGCAGTATTCTCTTGCGACAGTTGTGGAGCTCATACCGAGGTTCGCCAAGACGATGAACGGGAACTGAAGGAACCGCTCGAATGTGATGGTTGTCAACTTCCACCAGGTAACGGTGCCCAGTCCACACGATTCAGTATTGATTCTGATCGATGTACGTGGATTAACAATCAGTATCTGGAAATCCAAGAACTGCCGGAGAGGGTCAAGGGCACTGGCCAACCTTCACGCGGCCGAGTCCTCATCGAAGGAATCCAGTGCAACATGTATCTGCCTGGAGAACGCATGACTGCGAATCTAATTCCGTATACTCAAGCGGGATATCATCGTAACAAGAAGACACCAATGTTCGAAATTGTCTACAGTCTCCATTCTGCCACACGCGAATCTCAACCGTTCCATGATATTCAACCCACAGATGAAGAGAAAGACGACATTCGAGAGATTGCTCAACGCCCTGATTTGATGCGTCTAATGCAGGATTCCATTGCTCCTTCAATTATTGATGTTAATTCGAAGTTGACTTTCGTAAAGCGTAGTCTCGTGATGCAACTCTTCGGAGGTGTATCCAGACGTAATGCAGACGGTACTCGTAGTAGAGGAGACATCCATATTTTGTTGATGGGTGACCCTGGTGTTGCCAAATCACAATTACTGACATACATGTCGAAGATTGCTCCTCGAGCGCGCTTCGCCTCCGGAGGAAATATCTCCGCCGCAGGTCTTACTGCGGCGGCAATCAAGGATTCATTTGGTGATGGTCGCTTCAGTCTTGAGGCTGGTATTTTGCCCCTTTCGGATTTAGGAATTGCTTGTATTGACGAGATTGACAAAATTAGTGCTAGTGACAAGGGTAGCCTTCACGAAGCGATGGAACAACAATCCATCTCAGTAAGTAAGGGCGGTATTACGACCCAACTCAGAGCCCGTTGTGCTGTTCTTTCGGCTGCAAATCCAAAGAAGGGGACTTTCACGGTAGGTCCTAACCAGAATTTGATGCTTGCTTTCGATCAGACTGGCCTCCCAGTTCCTCTCGCTACGAGATTCGACATCATGTGGCTGATGAAGGACGAAGTCAACGAGGACAACGATGCAAAGATTGCTCGTCATATCATGGATGGAAGGCTAGCTGGTGTTCCAGAGAATCGAGTTGAAGAGGATTCATTTGAAGATCCAGTGAAGAAGGATGAAGAGAAAACTATCAAGAATAATGGTGGCCGGGATTACCTCTCTGTACCATTCCTGAGGAAGTATGTCGCCTATGCGAAGAGAAATCATTCTCCTTTGATTGGCGAGGAAGCCAAGAAGTTGATTCTCGATTATTACACCAAGGCGAGGAGTACTTACGCAGACAACGAGCAGATGGCTGCCAATTGGGATGATGAGAAACCTATCCCAATCAGCGCTCGTGCGCTTGAATCCCTGATTCGTCTTGCAGAAGCACATGCTCGTATGCATCTAAGAGATGAAGTCACGGCTGATGATGCACAGATGGCAATCGCGATTTTCTCGCATTGGCGTGAGGAGGAGAAAGTTCCCAGTGAAGTTGCAATGGCTACAGGCTCCAAATTCAATCAAAGGGAAATGGTGGATATCATCAAAGGAACTGTGGGCGAACTCGCTAAGGAGGGTGACGGAATCGCCCATGAAACGGATATTTACAACCGTGCTATGGCAAGAGGAATGGATGTGGAAGATATTGATCGCATTCTCCAATTATGCAGACACCAACTCCACATTATCTCGCCTCAACCAGGCCAGTGGCGACCGAACTGAGAGCGGGGCGCTCATATCCCTCTACCACGTCGCATCACCATGGTGGGCGAACCGGTAGGCGAGGTATCGTCCTCTGCTACCCTTGATCCCGAGGCTCTTGGCTTCATGTGTGGATTGGAGATTCACCAGCAACTAGCATCAGGAAAGTTACACTCACGGCAGCCAAGTGTTCTGTATGAAGCAAGCATGGATACCCTTTCTTCGGATTGGAAACGTGTTGAACGACGTCTTCATGCGACTTCGGGAGAATCCGGAGTTGTTGACATCGCAGCTCGTTTTGAGCAACGTAGAAATCGCTCATTCGTCTATGTTCAATCACCCAATTCTGGTCTAATTGAGTTGGATGACGCTCCTCCTCAAGGCCTAGATTCGGAGGCATTGGATATTGCACTAACAATTGCTGCACTACTCGAAATGCATCCAGTTGAAGTTCTGCAAACGATGCGCAAACAGGTTGTAGACGGTTCAAACACATCAGGCTTCCAACGTACGACTCTCATTGGAACGACCGGTAAAATTGAGACAAGTCGAGGTGATGTTGGAATCGGTGTTCTCCTACTGGAGGAAGATTCTGCACGTAAACTGGATTCTGAAAGAACACCAACTGGTGAGAAGGTATTCTACATCCTTGACAGACTCGGAGTTCCTCTTGTTGAAATTGCAACAGACCCCGACATTATCGATCCAAATCATGCAATGGAAACAGCACGAGCAATCGGAACCCTCCTTCGTTCAACTCGTTCTGTTCGCCGTGGCCTTGGTTCGATTCGTCAAGATCTCAACGTATCCATTGCCTGTGGCGATCGTGTCGAGATAAAGGGGACTCAAGACCTCGAATGGATTCCACGAATTGTTCGTTTGGAGATGGCACGTCAACTCCATTTCTATCGTCTCGCAAATGAACTTCGTTCGGAAGCAGATCTACCACCACTTCCGCCGAATCGTGATGCTGATGATTCAATGCTTGAGGCTTCAGTTCTAGAGAAGGTGTCCGCTCGCCTACCTTTCGAACCAGTAAATCTCTCAGAACTCTTTACGGATTCAACCTCAAGCATGGTTGAGCGTGGATTTGCAGCAGGAGATCAAATGCTTGCAATTCGCTTACCTGGTTTTGCTGGTCGCTTGGGCTCTAAGATTCTCGATGATGATGGAGCACAGATGCCTCGACTTGGTCGAGAACTTGCTGGTGCAGCGAAACTTGCAGGTGTTGCAGGAATATTCCACAGCGATGAACTTCCTGCATACGGTATTGAGCAAGATCATGTAAACCGTGTTCGAGAGAATCTTTCTCTCTCTGAGGACGATGCATTCGTTTTGTGTATGGCTCCTGAATGGCAGGCTAATCTTGCACTTGAATCGGTTATCGAACGGACGCGTGTTGCATATCTCCGAATCCCGAAGGAAGTTCGCAACGTAGTCGTCAAGCGAGGTGCACCAGAGGATGGGACAACATCTCCTATGCGACCATTACCTGGTTCAGCCCGAATGTATCCTGAGACTGATGTCCCAATTCATCCAATTGAGAATTCGTATTGGGAGCGCATTCTTGCACATCTGCCTCCAACTGCTGAGGAGAGAATGGCGCGCCTTGAACCACTAGGCTTGTCCGATAATCAAATCGAAGCATTACTCGGTTCTGAGTTGGATGACTGGATTCATAATCCATTCAGTAATAGCGAACTTTTCCCAGAGTCTACATCTTCCAAAGCATGGGCATCACTTCTCCTTGATCGGACTCGTGATGATATCTCTGAAGAAGCAGGCATCGATGTACAGGATGTTCCGTGGCCATTGATTGCTCATGCTCTGGTCGTAAGAGAGGAAGGCTCGCTCACACGAGAAGGACTAGTACCATTGTGTGCAAAGGCTCTCCAACAAGGTGCATGGCCTGCCGATGCAAAGGAAATACGTGCTTGGTTTACTGTCACAGCAGAGCATGAAGGATTCAAGCCAGCTGATTCATCAACACTTGAAGCAGTCATTGACGAAGTCCTAGCAGAGAAGGCGGATTTCATTGCTGAACGTGGCATGGGGGCGATGGGTCCGTTGATGGGTGTAATCCTTGGAAAGCTCGGAAAGGGCGCTGATGGGAAGGCAGTATCTGCCATATTGAGAGAGCGCCTTTCCTGACTTGAACGACGTAATTTCGTTGCGTTTTACACTAGTTTAAGTGCCACTTCTCCAGAGGAATAACTCCATGACGACTCGAATTATGCCCATTGCAATATTATTAATTCTGACTGGAATGATGATTCCCACAACCGCTGCTGAAACTGCAACAGAATCTACTGTTGATGTCACCATAATTGGCGTTGATGGAACTGAGTACACTACCAGTGTTACAGTTATGGAAAACTACACTGGTTACAACGTGACAATCGATGCAGCATCAGCACTTCAGATTTCAATTAACTCAACATACTACGAGTCGTTTTCCAGTCACAGCATCGATGATCTCTTTGGGGAGATGAGCGACGTTGCTTGGGGTGAATCGGGCTACTGGTCGTGGGGCCTCTTCGTGAAGAATGGCTCG
>JAZADD010000067.1:0-13902 GCA_036124005.1 Thermoplasmatota archaeon | reverse complement strand
ATGCGGGTCGAATCGACCGAGTTCCTCCTCGCCGTGATCATCGTGATCATCGTGATCATCGTGGTCATCCTCATCATCTGAGTGCTCATCGTGTTCATCCTCATCATCTGAGTGCTCATCGTGATCATCATGGCCCTCGTGATCATCATGGCCCTCGTGACCAGCATGTTCGCGAGGAATAACATGCATTACTGCGTCATGCGGTAGAGCGAAACCGTAGTCACCCTCTACCTCAATGTGAATTGAAATGAAACAATGCATCCCGTCATGGCACTCTTGGTCTGTACCATGAGAGCGCTCCAATGCATCCAACGCTTCAATGAAGTGTTCTAACTCAGTTATGTCAAGCTGCGAGTCAGCATTCGTGTCAGCATGATTGAACATTGCTACTAGTTGGTTTATCTCATCCACTTCTCTTTGATGCATCCACATGAATGCATCACATGTAGCCACGGACATGTTTGAATCAGCAGCATGTGATACTGGATTGTAACATCCAGTGAATGTCGTCTCACCCCATGACTGATTCGTCACGTATGTGTATGCGCCACAAGACGTCTCATTATCCAAACCAGATATCATGTTCATTTCAGAGTTGTAACAAACACTCTCTTCCTCGTGATCTGAGTGATCATCGTGGTCATCGTGGTCATCATGGTCACCATGGTCATCACCATGACGTTTACATTCCCAACCATCGGTGGCGCCAGTGGTTGAATTCGTAACTTCAGTGCATTCGTCTTCTTCGTATCCATCAGTCCCGTTGGGGACACCATCAGCATCCAACCACTCTTGCATCCAGCACTCGTAATAGCCATCATTAGAATCGATGGAGGTAGCGTTAACGATACAACCGTGATAGAATTCATGATCGTCTTCGATCCATGCATGCCAGAACTCATCCCAAGAGATGAGACTATTGTTATCCGTGTCATATTCTTGAATCGCAAGTTCAGGGGTCATCTCTACATCATCGTGGTGGTCATCATGGTCATCACGATCGCGCTCCTCATCAGAATGGTCATCGTGGTCATCATGGTCATCACGATCGCGCTCCTCATCAGAATGGTCATCGTGGTCATCGCCTTCATCAGAGTGCTCTCCATGGCCATGGTGGTCATGATGGGCATGACCCCCTGGCATCTTCATAACGGACATGTCGAAAGTCTCGCCACCTTCCCATGCGGCGAACTCTAGAAGATAGTGGCCCTCTTCCATGTGATATACGTGAATAACAGTGTCATCAGGACAACCCGCTGGATTCGTGATGTTCTTCTCAGGCTCTGCATGTCGGTGCCCAGCATGAGCATCGTGTTCCTCGTGATCTGAGTGATCATCGTGGCCACCCTCCTCGTCTGAGTGGTCGTCGTGACCACCCTCCTCGTCTGAGTGGTCATCATCATCCCAGTGTACGTCATCAAACGACATAGGGAAAGACAATCGATGAGCGACATGTTCAGCATGAATTTCACCGGTTGCACCCATTTCAGAGAGGTTTGAGCTCTCAAAGGGTCCGTCCGTAAGGTGTTCACATAAATCTGAAACCATCATTGCCTCGTACTCAAGGACAATGCTCCCGGCAGGAAGAGTGTGAACTGAGACGAACTTTGGCCCTTCGTCATGGTCATCATGGTCATCATGGTCATCATGGTCATCATGGTCATCATGGTCGTCATGGTCATCGTGGCCATTCATTGATTCCATTGCGGAAGGGACCCAAGTTTCGAGACCTAGTCCGTGATAGAAGAAGAGGTCCGCCTCTTGTAATCGCAAGAGATCCGTAGCTGTAGGCTCGTAATCGTGCACAGGTATGTTAGTCGGTGCAAGCATCTCGACCTCTACCGCATCACCTGCGATATTCTCGACGAGGTCCTGAACGTGCCAAGTTGAGGTCATTACTAGGTCCACATCGTCGACCTCATCGCCACCAAGACAGCCGGCGAGGCTGGTAGTAACCAGTAAAATTGCAATCATCAATGGGCGTACCCTTGGGTTAATCATAGGCAGGGCGCGGCAATATTACATATTTAACAAATGTTATTAATTCTGGCCGAATCGGGAGCCTATGAGTCGTATTCTCTCGTTCAGTGTAGACAAAGAGTTCGCAGAGGAATTAGAACGGATGGTGACGGATACGGGTTATAGAAACCGAAGCATGTTCCTTAGAGACGCGAGTATTCATTTCTCGGATTCCCAACTTCGAGGAGAACTGAATCATATGGATGCTGATGTTTCTGTTGCCGGGACACTGGTCATTTATTATCAGCATGAAGTCGAACATAAGCTCCTAGATCTAAGACACTCAGACTTAATCAGAGTCCAATCCTACCACCACGCCTGCCTACCTGAGAGTCACACATGTGTAGATACTATGCAGGTTATTTCTAATGCTGGAAATCTGAGGCAGGCCATCTCTGATCTTCAAGATAATTCGGGGGTTGACCGAGTCGGATTCACGATGGCTCCGGTTCGCTCCAAAGGATGTTGCTGAATCAGGCAGTACACCACCCGCAGATTGATGGAATCGCTATGGAAGGCAGTAGCCATGCGCATCCCTGATGAGTTGTTGGCGATGCTCAATGGAGAACATGGGCCGACCCGCCAGAAGGCGGCAAGACTGGTTGTAGATCTTGCATCAGTAGCGGGCGCTGAACGCTTCGTAAATTGCTCAGACGCACATGTGAGCGGAGTCAGCGTACTTACTGGCGGGCATGGCTTGCGTACCTTTCTCGCCGATTTAGCCAGTGACCCAACAGGAACTGTCGCCATTCCAACAACACTCAACAGCGCAGGATGCGATCATGAGAAGATGGAGGAGATGGACATCGAACATCCTGACTTCCTAGAGCAACAATTCGAGATTATTCATGCCTACTTACAACTTGGCATCAAAGCCACTCTCTCCTGTACCCCATACGACCGTGGTATCGAGACGCCAGAAGGTATCGGATCGTGGGCTGAATCGAATGCAGTATGCTTCTCCAACTCTTACACTTCACTGATAACCAACCGAGAATCAGGACTCTCAGCACTCGCCACCGCCCTAACAGGTTGGGCGCCTGAATGGGGGCTCCATCTTGAGGAAAATCGTCGACCTAACTTACTAGTGAACGTCGAAGTTGATCTTTCTGATGCAACCGATTGGAGCGTACTCGGCGATTGGATTGGAGCACAACGAGCACCGCATTGGCGCATGCCATTCGGCCCGATGCCGGTTATTCGGACCCGGGACGAACGAGTCACCTTTGAGATGCGTAAAGCGCTTACAGCTGCCGCAGCGAATCATGGGTGTCCAATGCTTTGGCTGAATGACGAGGATGCAGATGTATCTGAAATCCAGGATACTTTGACCTTCACTGCTAAACATCTCGAAACCAGTTATGCCAAACTTGCCCCAAAGGGAGTGGTGGACCTCGTCGTGATTGGTTGCCCACAGGCAAGTATTGGTGAAGTTCGAGCCACCGCAGCAGCAGTCAGAACTCATATGGAATTAGGGAAGAGGATACCAGACCAACGCCTCTGGGTATTCACCTCCGGCCACAATTATGGCATTCTAAAGGCCGATGGGACCATCGATTTACTCGAAGAGGCAGGGGCTCTTATGTTGAAAGATACGTGCCCTGAGGTCACGCCATACAATCGAACACGATACAATCACCTCCTCACAAATTCGCTAAAGGCGGAACATTATCTCACTAGTGGCCTTAACAGAATGCCTACGAGTGTAGCTCAAATTGATGAGTGTGTGGCGGTCGCCTTCGACCCGACCCGAATACAAGGAGAGCGGCCACGTCTGGAATCCAAGGCACACGGTTCGATGCCTAGTGCCAAAATTCACCAATCGGAACCATGCTCGATGAAAGGGACCAGTTTACCAAGTCAAAATGAATGGGTTGTTGAAGGGGATGCTCTAGTAACCGATGTACCGATTACCTATCTTGGCTATGTCAATCGCGATACAGGTGTAATCGAGGACCCTGGACACCCCTTAGATGGAATCGCGATTGAAGACTCAATTCTAATCTATCCCAAGGGGTCTGGTTCTACTGTTGCCCCCTATGTACTCATGGGTTTGATCTATACCGGAAAGGGTCCGAAGGCCATCGTAAATCGTGATGTCTGTCCACTCTCAATGCCAGCAGCAAGCCTACTGGAGATCCCCTATGCTACAGGATTTGATGGCGACCCATGTATGGATGTAAATTCAGGTGATCGAGTCAGAATGAGTCTGCAAAACGGAGAGGTTCATCTCGAAATCCTTGAGCGAATCGGCCCCTGATTAGGGGTGAAGCCCATACGGAGTGGCCCCCTCTGGTGGTTATGCGAGTTCTCGTCACAGGGGGTGCTGGATTCCTTGGAAGTCACCTTTGTGAGTCGCTGCTGGTCGATTTTCATGAGGTTTGTGTTATCGATGATATGTTCAGAGGGCGGAAAAGGAATCTTGAATCTTGCAAATCTTCTGCAGCAGAGATGGGAGTTCCATTCCATCTTGTGATGAAAGATGGGGCCGACCCTGAGTCCTATGAAACCGCATTGAAACGATTGAATGGAAGTGTCGATATTGTCTATCATCTTGCAGCAATTAACGGGACGCGCTGGTTCAACGAGCGGCCCGATTTAGTAGCGAGAGTCAATCTCTCTACTCTACAGGTGGCGCTCGACTTCGCTGTAACTAACGGTGCACGATTCGTCTTCACAAGTAGTCCAGAAGCATTCGGAAATCAGAATCAAATGCCTATCGCATCCAACTCTGATTCACATTTTACTTCAGGCAATGTCCATCAGCGGCATTCCTACGGTGCATCGAAATATCTCGGCGAATTATTGATTCAACATGCTATCAGGACTCATTCTCTCGATGCGCGTATTGTGCGCCCATTCAACTCCTATGGTCCACGTCTTCCAGGAGACTCCCACGGTCAGGCTGTGTCTATGATGTTGGAACGCTGCCTTGCAGAGGAACCCATAGAAATCCATGGAACGGGGGAACAAACCCGCTGTTTCACGTGGGTAGAGGACATGATTAGGGGAATCCGGTCTGCCGGAGAACTTGATCAAGGTCTGGATGGATCGAATCTAATCGGGCGAGCGTTTAATCTTGGATCTAATGAAGAAATTAGTATCCGGGATCTTGCGGAAATATGCAGAACAGTCACGGGAACTGAAACTTCACCAATTGAAGTGGAGGGGCACCCAGGTGATTCAAATCGGAGAGTGCCCGATTGTGCTGATGCAAAGAACGCCCTCGGCTGGGAGGCAGACGTGCCAATCACAGACGGAATACAGAGGACTTGGGCGTGGATGAAGGCAAGGCATGAGGCATGAGGTGTTCGTTTGTCAGATGGTGAAACGGCCGATCGTTTGGCTGGACTTCGATCCGCACATGCTAGAGATCAGAATTCTAGAAGTGAGAGAATAAGTGTTCGAATCGAAGATTTTCTAGAAGTCATTCTTGAACTCGAGGACAGGGACGGTGCAGCCCGAGTTTCAGACATTGCAAATCATCTTTCAGTGTCCCGTCCGACTGTGGCAAAAATGCTCGCGCGGATGACTGAGGATGGCTGGTTACACAGAGAACCTTACCGTGCTGTCAACTTGAGCCCTAAGGGGAGAGAACATGCCCACTGGATGCGCAAGAGACATGGAATCTTGGTAAGATTCCTGAAGCATCTCGGCACTGATGATGAGACCGCACATTTTGAAACCGAAGGGATTGAACACCATCTCAGTGAATCAACAGTCTCTGCGATTGCTAAGTTATGCGAACAGCTTGAGAAATCATGAGTAATACATAGAATTGAGAATGTTTACCATACGGGAATTTGGTTAAATCTGATTGTTTCCTCTCCACCATAGTAAGTGGGCAAGTATAGTCCATAACGGTGCAAAATATGGATACGTCTGATGGCCATTGGATGTCGGGGACATATCTCGAACTGACACAAACTGGCATCCAAGGCATCCTAATGTTCGGAATAGGCTACCTTTGGATTGTTTTGAGTCCAAACGGGTTCGTTGCAACTGGAGAGATGCCCCTTGCAAACGCTGCGATTATGGGGGCAATGGTCGCATCACATGGATGCCTCCTCGCCCTTGTGCTTGGAATTGTCTTCGATGTCGTCCCTTTGGTCCACGGGCCGCATAAAATATCGGTACCAGTATCCAGCCTAAAGGCAATCAACAATCTGAATCAACTTGGAACTGGCATAATACTGGTTGGCATCTTAATCGGCGATCTAAACCTCTTCTACGATCTCTACCTAGTAGGTATGGCTGCTTTCTCCTTCCAGTATACTCATCTCTTTGGAATGGCGCGTAAAATCGTAATGGTACAAAACCGGGATCGAGAACGCGAAATGGCGTCTGCTGTGAAAATTTCAGCATTATCCGTACCTCTTGGAGCCCTAATCTGTTTGATTACAGGCTTATCCTCTGAAAATATCGAAACCGTAAGAACGATGATGTGGCTTACTATCTCATTCCAATGGATACCAGTCATTTGGTGCCTACTGTTATCTCATCTTCACCGAAGATTCGATTGGAGGCTCTTTTCCTCAATTACTAGTGTCAGAAATGCAACCATTATCGTGATTTCAGCAAGTATCTTACATGGCTTAATCGAAACTCTCAACTTCCTTGGCACCTATGAATCTACACTAACTCTGAATATTGCCAGAAGTGTGCCTCTAATTTGTATGGGAATTATGCTCAAGCCTTGGATTCTAATCAATAACATCTTCAAGAAAAATATCTACGTCGCCCTTGTAGTACAAGGATCCCTTGCGATTCTAATTCTAGGAATTTGTAACCTATTAATGATCTACATCGACCCATATGATAGCAAAACATGGAACTCTGAAGGAGCAGGTGTATTGTTCATATTCACCATCGCATCCACGATTACTCTCGGCTGTCTTGCCTGCTTACACGAGGACCATCTGCACACACTTATGGAAAATCGTATCAAAGGTTGGCCTACAGCATTAATCGCTGCTTCGGCAATGGTGATTATCAGTATCACATGGTTCCGATTTGAGATATTCTACAACATACCGATGGCGGCACGTGGCATCCTCGTAGGACTTCCATTCATCCTCACAGGATTCAGAATGATCACATGGTGGAGGAATCAGGTTATTCCAGAACAGGGAGAATGGAAGCGAATGCCAATGTTCTACGATGAGGTAAATGAGCCGCTGGACCCTTACGATTTATCGTAAAATGTAGAATCATGCTCCAAAACGCCATCTAGGTATTCAATCGAAGCATGTGATAAGCCGAGTACTGTAATCTCATGTCCTGATACAAGATGGGCATGAACGCCCGCAGGGCCTGCCAAGTCGTAAGCACCAGCCTTACCCTGCCATGAGCCTGATTCGATGAGTTGAGCAAACTCATCATTAGAGAGTTGATTGAACTCTACTGTGGCACTCTCAATGGAACGATGTACGATAACACTAGGCACTGAAAAATCAAGGACTGCGGTTCCAGACCACACCAAATGACGCCGCCCAGATAAATTGGTGAGCATATGGAGGGCAGCGATTGAGTCTCTAGGTTGCCCAAGTGAGAGAAACTGATCGTGTGGGTCTTCCACTAAGGTATCTGCAACAATCCAAAGATTTGCACATCTAGGTGAATTTGGCTCCTCTTCTTTAGAAATCGTAAGATGATACTCAAGACGAGCACGCTCAATCTTCTGATTAAGGATGAAATCGACCTGATCGCGAACACTCTGCCCATTAGGTGGGAGGGACTCTTCGCCGATGAGGCCACCGAAATCAAGAGATATATTGGCGTATCTTTCCAACAACCATTGTCTCCTCCGAGAGGAGGAGGAGGCTAGGCGGACTATCTTGCCCATGAATGACAATTGAGAGTTGTGTTTATGTTGTCATCGTCCTTCCTCATCACAGGGTGCAGAGATGAGCGACGCGAGCAACCGGATTCCGACCTATGTGAACGGGCTTGACCAGCAGATGCAAGGAGGCATTCCGCAAGGCCATATCGTTCTCCTCGCCGGTGTTAGTGGATCAATGAAGTCTAGCCTTGGATTCTCCTTGCTCTACAACGCTGTCCGAGAAGGACGTGCAAGTGGAATTTATGTCACCTTGGAGCAGGGAAAGAAATCACTCGGAGGCCATATGGCTAACATGGGAATGGATGTTGAAGATGCTAATGTCCGGTCATCAATTGCGATTATTGACTTAGCTGATCTTCGTGTCCAACTCGATGCAAGAGGAATTGACAAGGAAGTCGATTGGATGGGGCAACTAATCAAGCAGTTAACCAACTACCGTGAATCAATTGGATTCGACATCCTCGTCTTCGATTCTCTCGGCGCTTTCTTTACATTGACAAAAATGGACAATCCTCGTGACGAAATCTTTCGACTCTTTGAGGCAGTCCGGCGTCTTGGGCTAACTGCTTTCTTCATCTGTGAAATGATGGGTGAGGGCAAGAATCAGTTCGGTGAATTCGGTATTGAAGACTATCTATCCGATGGTGTGATACACCTCACTATGGAACGAACTGGGGATTCAATCAACCGGAAACTTGCAGTCGTTAAGATGCGGCATACCGATCATGCACTTGGGTATCACCCATGGTCATGGAACGCAGAAACACAACGTTTCTCCATTGGACGTTAATCCTGAAGTTCACTCAACTGTGACTGACTTCGCAAGGTTCCTGGGTCGGTCGACGTCACGATCTAAAGCTAGTGCGGTATAGTATGCAAGGAATTGTAGAGGAACAACACTCAACATTGGACTAAGAGATTCCTCGGTTGGAGGAATTGTAAAACAAATATCCCCATGCTCTGCGATTTTATCTCCTTCAGTGTGTACGAGGATGATACGGGCACCCCGTGCCTTACATTCCTCGATATTCGAGATTGTTTTGTCACGATGTCCATCGTCAGGAGCTATCACGACAACAGGACTTCCTTCCTCAAGAAGAGCAATCGGCCCATGTTTCATCTCACCTGCAGGGTACGCGAGACAGGGGATGTATGCGAGTTCCATCAATTTGAGCGCCCCCTCACGTGCAACTGGAGAGGAGAATCCCCGTCCCAAGAAAAGGACTGAACTTGCATCTTTCAGAAGATCAACTGCTTCGGAGTAGGGGTATACTTCATCGATGATGGATTGCACCTGATTAGGCAAATCTCGGAGGGCTTTCACCATGGCTCGACCTGTAGTACGTGGCATATCACGTGCTCTACCAATCTGAAGAGCAAACAAATTGAGAGCAGCAACCATGTTCGTGAACGCTTTGGTTGATGCCACCGATTGTTCGGGTCCTGAATGGATGTAAACACCCTGTCCACACTGGCGCGCAATGGATGAGCCGACAACGTTGACTACACCCATCACCTCAGCATCCTTCGCTTGTATGGCCTTTACAGCAGCGAGGGTGTCGGCAGTCTCTCCCGATTGACTCACAGCGAAATATACTGCCTTAGAATTGATGACTGGGTCATTGTTTCTAAATTCGCTTGCAACATGAGCAAACGAGGGTACTCGCGCAAGATGCTCTATTGCCAGTCGTCCTACCTGTGCTGCATGTAAAGCTGTACCACAACCAATCAAACGAACGTGGGGAATAGAACGCAAACGTTTGGCACTCAACGAAAGACCTCCCAGACGTGCGTTCCCTTCACTGACAAGAGTACGACCCGATATACACTGGCGAATCGCCTCAGGCTGCTCATGAATCTCCTTGAGCATGAAATGGGGGTAATCTCCCAAATCGGCATCTCCCCATGAATCTTCAATGGTCACAATCATGTGATTAGTAGGGCCCTCGATGCGATGTGTCTCAACACCTGATCGTGAGATGACTGCAATATCTCCGTCGTCGAGAAAAATGACACGCGATGTATGAGAACTCAAGGGATGAGGGTCGCTGGAGATATACATCTCTCCATCCCCAATACCGACGACCAAAGGGGAACCATTGCGTGCACAAATGACCTCATCGAATCCATGTATCATCACAGCAATACCCCAAGTTCCACGCAGAAGCATGAGGGTGCGACGAACCGCTTCAAGTGGATTCATTCCGGCTTCAATCTCACGAGAAATGAGATGTACAATTACCTCCGTATCAGTTTCAGACCGGAATTCAATTCCATTTTCGATTAAACGCTGACGGAGATTTCCCGCATTCTCAATGATTCCATTATGGACTACTGCGATGCTCTGATCCATAGATAGATGAGGGTGAGCATTCGCTTCAGTGACTCCTCCATGTGTTGCCCATCTAGTGTGTGCAATACCCATTGTTCCAGAGGAAGAAGGAGGGATAACACGTTCTAAATCAGCAATACGTCCTATGGTCTTGTGAAGAGAGATAGTATCCTCCATTACTGCTACGCCCGCAGAATCATACCCTCTGTATTCGAGCCTTCTCAAACCATCAATAAGAATAGGCATGGCCGGCTTCTCGCCAACGTAGCCAATGATGCCACACATTTTGCTCACACCTCAATATCTTCATCGCATACTGGACACGATATACGCATCAACTGAGTTCCCTTGACATTGAATACAGCTCCACACGATGAACAGGATACTTCTCGATTAAGCACGCCCATTGACGATGGATCAGGAGGTGGAGGAAGGTCACCAAGACTTGAATCTCCAGGAGGTGGGGGTAGTGGCATACTATCTGAGCCAAGAATTATTTCGCCCGGGGCAGGCGGCGGAGGAAGGTCCCGAAGTAAAGCCGCCTGCTTCTCTTTCTCGGCTCTTCGACGGCGACGCTCTGCACGCTCTGACAATGGCTCAGATGATTCAGGAACTGAATCAATTTCGGGTTCAACTACGTCATCCTCTATAACAACCGATAGATCCTCAGAAGAGGTATCCTCATCCTCCAAACGAACAGCAATAGGTTCCTCGGGGAGGATTTCGATATCATCAGAATCAGTATCCATAACGACGCTGATTTCACCGTTAGATGAAGAACGGCGCCGGACTATGAAGAGACCAAGTAAAAGCAAATTGGACAATATACAGAGGGCTCCCCCTGCTAGGCTAATTGTCCTCCATGTGGAATAATCTACACCAAGAGCAATCCTCAGTCGATCAAAGATGTTCGAAGGTGAAGCATCGGCTGGAGAGTCATAAATCAAACCACGGAGGCGATGGTCTGAATCTCCTCGAGTATACAAGATTACGAGTTTGTCCGATTCCAAGGAATAATCCGCATCTACGAGAGTCCCCAACGTCAATCGAATACCAATACCAAAACCATCAGATGATATCGTTCCGATACCAATCTGAGATTCACCAAGAGGATCGAGAGAATCCATCAGAATGAGAACCTCATCCCCCTTCGGCACAAGGAACACGCGGTTGATACCTGGAGAAAGAACGGACGTCTCGTTGGTAACTCCCCACGATGAATCCGCCTTGGTAATAACCAAGCGATCGAGATCACCCTCGTCCACAATCCATGTTGCAGAAATCTCATCACCATCTTCTGATGTTTGTACGGCGATTACAGGATGGCGCGCAGAGGGTGCCACAAACTGTGTAAACAGCCAATCAGATTGCCCAAGTTCTCCATGTGCATACCATATGCCTGGGTCATCCACATGGTTGCGCGTGTAGAGTAGATGGACGAAATCATCACCAATCTCTACATCCAATGGATGAATCGTATCTGGGAGTGTAGGTACGTCCGCAATGACTGGGTCTGTCACAATCCAGTTATCTTCATCGTAGGCTGTTTCTGAATGGGCGAAGAAAATATCTGTGTTCTGTTGATATGTGCCTCCTGCGAATATATCTCGATGATATCCTGCAACAACGACTGTACCATTATCCACCTCAATATCAATACCGAAATAGGATCCTTCAGAAGCAAGGAGAGGCGGCATTAATTCGATAGACGGGGGTGACTGGCAGGATTCATCGATAGTGGTGTACCTGAGATGTGTTCTGAAGAAACCGAACTCATCTACCACGCGACCAGTCCACACAATATGGCTCAAACCATCATTTGAGGTAGCAGTGGCTAAGGATCCTCCCCAACGACCTTCGAGGTCAGTCCGGCAGGTCTGGACATCCAGTAAATCATTCACACGATGGACACTGAGCTGATTGTCGTCAACACTAATCATATGTCCTTCAGAACCAGAGATAGTATGTGATAACGGAACACCATCCGACCCAAGGACTCCGATAGAACGAGAACCAGCAAGTGTACCCTCAATCACAGGTACCCAATATGTCTGGACATTGTTGTCCCAATCGAGGTCAACTAGAGGCTGGGCAGTTAACCGAAGATGCATGAGGCCGGGGTCACTGGCAAGTAAACTGATTTTGACTTTGCTCAATGCGCCACCGGGGATAACAGAAATGTTGACTTCCTCTAGAATCTCCCATCCTAGTTCAGTTTCATGCTCAACTTTCAGAGAGACTGAAGTCGCGGCCTCAGAACCAATGTTGTAAACAGGAATTTCAACATCAAAGAAGGTGGATGGATATGGGATATCTGGCGTTGAACGAATCATACCGGGTAAGATAGAGAGATCAACACCAGCGGGCCTCTCATCAATAGTGAAATCCACACTTACAGTGTTACCAAAAGCGGTATCCTGAGTGTTGGTATTTGCAGGATCAATGACCACCTCAAGGGTCTTCACACCGGAGGTTGTCGGATTCCAGAATAGTGAAACTGAGGTAGTCTCTCCTGCTTCGAGGATTGGAAGATTGACCTCGTTACGCAATGCTCCATCTTCACGGAGTTGAATCGGGACATCTCGAATCCGTGCATCGCCGATATTCTGGATTTCGACATCAATTTTGAGATAAGTGTCCTTGTATGCAGAGGTCCGTTCTACCCCATTCTGAGAGATGAAAATATCTGGTGCAAGAATGAGTTCTGGTGCAGGGGGGTCATTGTCAATAATGACATCACGCTCGATTGATTCGCTGATGTAATCGTTCTCTCCAACAAGCCTAAGTTCGATTGTATAGCGCCCATCCGGGAGGATTCGTTCCCCACCCGATTCCTTCGCTGTATCCCAGTCCCACGACCAAGGATCTTCCGAATCTTGAGTATCATCTCCCGAACGACAAGTCCATCCCAAATTGAGACATTCCCAATTGGGTTCAGATGAAAATTCAACCGCTTTTTGCCAAGAATCCTTATCCGATGTTCTAAACTCTAATTCATATTCTCCGAAACCTGTTCGTTCGCCTGAAACATCAACGACTCCATCAAGTGAGGTAATTCCAGTTGGAGTAACCATGGTATGCCCATATCTTCCGTAGAAATAATCGAACGTGATTGGAATCTCTTTTGTTACTCCTGATTCATTGACTCCTCGAAGGGAAATACGTAGGTATACTACTGGATTGTTCTCTCTGTGGATATCCGTTGGAATCGGAATAGACATGAAGAATTCGCCATCAGATTGAATCGGTACAGTGCCATTCGGATTTTCTATCGGAATCCACCGACGCTTATTTTCCTCCTTATCCAATTCATCTTGACGCATAATAAGCATCGAATACGATACCGATGTTGTCGAATTAGAGGCCTCATCAGTGAGGTTAGCTCTGAATCCTGCAATCGTACCTGCAATCAGATATGGTGGATTTTCTTCATACTGTTGACTCCGCCAACAACCAGTAGTTCCTTCAATGAGGTCAAAGGAGGGGCACGAACCATCTGAATCTTGAGGCGCGACCCAATCATACTTCTCGTAATTCGTATCAGGGTCCATTGGCTCTGGTGACTGTACCTGAACCCATTCTCTTGCCCTGGGCCCATCAATCCACATCGATGCATCAACCATGCCGAATCCATACTTCTCATTCCATGAATTACTCAATTCAGGATGTGTTACCTGTCCTTTGAATTCTGAACTCGTTTCAAGCGTCA
>JAZADD010000066.1:0-5597 GCA_036124005.1 Thermoplasmatota archaeon | reverse complement strand
ATTGATACCATCCTCAGCAGAGAAATACATGCGAGAACCATCTCGGGTGATGAGATATCCGGAATAAGAATCTCCAGGTCCTGAATTGATGTCAGCAACCTGCCAATGTGTAGTATTGGTGGTTTCATATGCCCACAATTCGTTGCCCGTGGCTCCATCATCGTCAGCCCAGAACATCAAACGGGTTCCCAGAACTGCAGAATACCTGCTGTCAAGTTTATTCAACCCATTACCGCTTGGATTGATATCTGATACTCTCCAATAGGAATCATTGGTAGTCTCATAAGTCCACAATTCCTTATTTCCTGTTGATCCGTTGGTGCCATCATTCGCGACAAATACAATGCTAGTACCTATTGGTAAAATGTAATATGGATATCCATGTCCAGCACCAGGATTGATGTCAGCTACCAACCAAGATGTGCTGTTGGTTGTATTGTACGCCCAAAGTTCATTTCCTGTTGAACTACTTTGATCAAGAAGCGTAAAGAAAAGAACTGAACCAATAGCCACAAGGTAAAATGGCGTAGAAGAAGAAGCCCCAGTGATGATATCTTCAACAAGATAAAGAGTATTGTTTGTAATGTTGTAAGCGAACAATTCCGTCCCCACGCCATTTGATTGTGTAGAGATGTAAACTATAGATTCAATTGTAGGGCCAAATTGTAACCAAGGACTGCCTGATGAAGGGCAATAGAATCCAGTATCTCCACTAGTAACGGCAACATTCCATGCGGTTAGATTAGAATGAGAATAACGTTTGAAACAATTACCATCCGCATCTTCTTGGTGAGTGAACAGGAAGGAATCATTGGAGATTGGATACAAGTGGGGGGATGTAGTCATTTCGAATGACGCAGCATTGGCGATTTGCCATTGGGTCCCATTGCCGGTGAAAGCAGTACCTGAACTTCTTGCTTCGACGAATTCATCGAGGACAGAAGGTTGAGGTGCATAATTTTGAATCAACAACATCTGGCCAACCAGCAACATCATCGCAGAGAGTAGAACTGAACGCGTACGTACTCCCAGCATGCCCGTGCGTTTCAGAGGAAGATAATAACAATACTTCAAGAGAATATGTTATTGAAATACACCAATTAAGTGGAGACTAATAAAGTCTAAAATTCACCATTTTCCACTAACCTCCTTGAAGTGACACTGCCTGAGGTATTAGTAGGGATGTATCCATGGAATTCAACCTCAATCGGATTCTAAGCCCCCCAGATACAGCTGACGTAGTAATAATCGGTGCAGGGATTGTGGGTGCAGCAGTGGCTTTCCATGCGATGGAAGCTGGAATGAACCCCATTCTGGTAGAGCGACGGACGGCTCCAGCGAGCTTAACGACACCCAAGGCTACCGGCGCTTTCAGATTACAGTTCGATAATCGCGAGGAGATTGAACTGATTTCTGAGTCAGTGAACTTCTACGTGGGGTTCCATGACGCTTTCGGCATCGATATCGGAGTCTATCAGCAGGGATACCTTTGGTGTGGTTTCGATGAAGAAATCTGCGAAAGGCAACTGCGACAAGTCGAACTGCAGCGAGGCTGGGGACTCGAAGATGTTGAATTACTCTCAGGCGACGAAACTCGCTCTCGTTTCCCTTTTGTGGGTCCGGATGTATTGCAAGCACGCTTTAGGGCCGGTGACGGATTCGTTGATCCTCCAAGGCTTGCCCTAGCGCTGCTACAGTTGAGTGATGCGCATGTGCTGCTTGAAACAGAAGTAATCAACATCGAGGTGAGTGATGGTTCAGTACAGGGTTTACTCACTTCTCGAGGACCTATAATGACCAGCAATATTGTTGTCGCAGGCGGTCCATTCAGTCAGCAACTATGCCGATTAGCAGGAGTGGAGTTACCGCTTGAACCCATGAATCGACATAAGCTGATTATCCGTGACGCCCCTTTCGTTCCTGCAGATGCTCCGATGACTATAGATGAACACACTGGGTCTCATTGGCGTCCAGCTTTTGGCGGTGCTTATCTACTGCATACAGACGATTTCACACCGACAAGTGAGCCTGAGCTAGAACCGCAGGGTGACCCAGATTTCTACCAGAGATTGCTTAATCCATCAAGCCCCTTCAGCGTCCATCGCATCTCGCCCTTCTGGGAAAGAGCATGGGATAATCCCAATCTATCATGGGAAGTAATAGCAGGTCAGTACACTATGACGCCAGATCATCGTCCACTGATAGGCCAGACCGAGGTAGGTGGACTTTACATCAATGCAGGATACAGCGGACACGGAATCATGGGTAGCTTCGCTTGCAGCAGGATGTTGGTTGATTTGATGTGCGGACAGGTTCTAGTGGATGGGAATCCATTGGCCCCTGAGAGGGAGTTCGTCGAGCGAGAGATGGTTGGAATCTGAGTTCTATTCATCCTCTTCTTCTTCACGTGTATCCTTTGGAAATGCGTATTTTGCTATTAAGACATAATCGAATATACCCCATACTGCAGCGTTAAGCCACCATGAAGGGATATGCGGCACACCCATATTGTAGACCAGTACATCAAATGTAATGGTCGAGGTAACGAGCGTGAATGTGTATATCGCTGTAGTGATAGAGAGGCTATGCCAAACCACCGAATCCGAGCGGAATGTCAACGATCGATGGATGAAATGTGCTACAGTACACTCGAGGAACCAAGATATTGCCCAAGACAACGTCTTACCGTGCGATATGTCGACAAAGAGTTGTTCCAATAACAAATAAACTCCGAAGAAAACGACTGTGTTGACTGTCCCCATCGAACTGAAACGCAGGAATGGATAGGTTCTCCATAGTTTGGAGAGTCCGGTCATGTACTTCGCACCCGAGGCTTGGTTAAACCATAATCGCCGTCCTATCTCACTGGGAAGCATGATTATTGGTCAACGCCCTCTAGGAGATGTATGGCCGACTGGGATGTAGTCGTAATCGGTTCTGGTGCAGGAGGACTCGGTGCTGCTGTTGCGCTCTCAAATGTGGGAAAACGTGTGCTAGTTCTAGAGCAGCACTATCTTCCAGGAGGTTGGACTCACACATTCGCATTGGATGGTCACAAATTCAGCCCTGGTGTTCATTACATAGGCGGATTGCATGAAGGCGGCCCTTCCAGAAAACTCCTAGAAGGATTGGGGGTGGGTAAGGATATAGAATTCTACGAACTCAATCCTGATGGATACGATCACGTTGTGTTTACTGACGAGACCTTCGACATACCTCGCGGGCGAGAGAAATTCATGCAGCGCCTCATAGATCGCTTTCCAGAAGAGCGCAGAGGTATAGAGCGATACTTCGATTTGATGGTTAAGGTGGATAGGGGCGTTTCGGCTGCGGCGAATATCAAGGGTCCGCTTGATGCTGTGAAATTGGTCTTCAGTGATCCTGCTGTTGTTTTCAAAGGTTTGAAACCAGCGGCTAAAATGATTGACCGATATGTGAAGGATGTCAAGCTCAAGGCAATACTAGAGGCTCGCTCAGGAGATCACGGCATGCCTCCATCAAGGGTTCCTTTCGCACAACATGTAGCCATCGAAGGCCACTACTGGGAGGGCGCTTGGTATCCGAAAGGAGGTGGAGGCGCCATCCCCAAGGCTCTAATTTCACGATTGAAAAGCAAAGGTGGAGAGATTCGCGTCAGATCGAAAGTCGACAAGATTCTCATCGAAGGAACAGGAAAACAGCGCCGTGCTGTCGGGGTTAGAATGGATGATGGTGAGGAGATAAGGGCTGCTGCAGTCCTCTCAAATGCCGATGCGTGGGTCACCTACAATGAACTAATAGGGACAGAGCACCTCTCTAAGAAGTTCGCCAACCGAATCACTAAACTTGAACCGTCAGTTAGTGCACTTAGTTTGTTCATAGCCACTGATATAGACGTTGATTCACTTGGTTTAGATTCTGGAAATTACTGGATTTTGAACGATCCAAGCGTCGATGCAACGTATGAGTTCGCTGAAAATGATGTGATTGAGGGAGAAGGTGCGTTCCCTGGTGCGTTTCTTACCGTGACCACTAAGAAAGATCCCAGTAAGATGAAAGACGGTATTCATACGATGGAGGCCTTCATTTTCGTATCATATGCACCGTTTGAGCGCTGGAAGGATAGCAAGAGCGAACAGCGTGAAGAAGATTATGACGAACTCAAACAGCATCTTACAGACAGAATGCTGGAAACTGTAGCAGGTGTGGTGCCGGGCCTTCGCGATCATTTGGTAATTTGTGAGCTTGGTACTCCACTCACCAATGTGCACTACGTTAATTCCTACCGAGGTAATCTGTATGCTACAGCCAAATCGAAGAAGCAGATTGGAATAGGCGCATTACCAGTCAAAACGGAGATAGGGGGGTTGTATCACTGTGGCCAATCGACTGCTGCACATGGGGTGTTAGGTGCATTGTTTACTGGTGTCATGGCGGCAAATAGAATCAGTGAAAAGCGCGTGAATGACCTTCTCGCTTTCAGCGATGAAGGTGATGTTAAGCTGCATCAATCATAGGATAACCCGTTGGGATATCTAATTCAGTAATCTCTATTTGCGGCACATATGGCTAAGATGCAGTCAGGTGAATCAATAGAGGATTGGATAAAGCGAGCACCAGAAAATCTGATACCTGTGTTGCATAGATTGCGTAATGATATTCAAAATCTACCTATTACACTTGAAGAGCGAGTGAAATGGTCGCAACCCTGTTATGGAATCGACAAAAAAAATGCATTCAATTTAGATTGGCATGCAAGTTATGCAACTCTGCAACTTTGGGTGGGTGCTCATTTACCTGATCCAGCAGAAATCGTTGAAGGAACTGGAAAGGATCTTAGGCACGTGAAAATAAATTCGATTGGTTTTGAAAATTGGAATGAAGTCGAGCAACTAATGGTTGAGAATCTGCGACACCTTGGGTGGTTGGAATAGGAATTTAGTCCTATGAGAGATAGGTGCGAACAATAAACGGTTTCTCAGCAATTTGGTAAAACACAAAGATGCTTAGATGACATATTGCTGCATAGAAGAGTCCCCACAAACTTCCAAGCATGATTCCCAAGCAGTAACTATGCAAGTATCCAATGCCATACATAGGATTGCTCAACCATTTGTAAGGCCCTGCTTCAGTCCACTGCTTATGCGATTTTTCATGAAACAGATCCTTGTAGTAATATACATCCACGCCGACAACCCAAGTAGACCAGAATTTGATTACAAAACCAATGATGAACATTGGAACAAGCAGTGCCCACATAACTAATGGTGGTAAGGCAAATGCCCCTTGTTGATGTAAAGCCGCGGCGGAGATGCCCGTTCCAACGTTGAAAAACATCAACCCCAGAATAACTTGGAAACCAAGCCAAGCCCTGTCCTCACCGAATTTAGAAATCATCCAGCGTTTAATTCCTGTTCCAAGTACAAGGGTCATCCCAACATAGTAAAATGCCCAACAAGCAATTGCATATGGTACCAGTAAATCATTTACCACTGCCAAATCGCTAATGAATGCAGAAATAGCAATCAAAGGAACCCAGAGCAACAATATCTTCCCAGAGTTAAGACGAATACCAATCATGGAGATGAAGATATCAATGGATTTCCATAAGTACTCCT
>JAZADD010000065.1:0-9568 GCA_036124005.1 Thermoplasmatota archaeon | reverse complement strand
CCGCAATCTTGGCAAGAGCCGATGGGGAGGGTCTTGTACAGCTGCTGCTTTCCTCAAGCAATTCGTACCGCCTCGGGATTTCAATGAGGATAATGACCAGATTCCTTGGGCCCACCTAGATATTGCAGGTACAGCATGGGGAGCCGATACCAATGCTATGGTTGGTCATGGTGCAACTGGTATTCATGTGAGAACACTTCACACATTGATTACAAAATCTTAAATTTGTATATTTTGACGAAGAAAACAAGCCTTCGATTTTTTGAACAAATCAATCTTCATCGTCTACGACTTCGAAGTTTGCATCGACGACACCATCTTCAACAGGTGAATCATCAACATTTTCCGTTTCCATTGCGGCTGCCGCAGCTTCGTAGAGTTTTGCAGAGATGCCGTGCATTGCTTCTTCAAGTTCCTTGACTTTGGATTGAATTCCGGCTTCGTCTAAATCATCATCTGCAATAGGTCCATCATCCGTGCGAATGAGTGCTTCAAGTTCGTCTACCTTGGTGAGAATCGGAGCAGTGTCACTTTCGTCGAGTTTTTCTTCTGCCTCTTCGATGGTACGACGTGTTTGGTACACGATACTGTCTGCTTGATTCCGAACTTCGACACGAGCCTTTCGTCGCTTATCTTCTTCAGCAAACTCCTCCGCCTCTGAGATCTTTTGCTTGATTTCATCTTCGGAGAGGCTCGTTTGGCTCTCGATTTTAATCGATTGTTCCTTTCCGGTACCGAGATCTTTAGCGCTAACATTCACAATACCATTTGCATCTATGTCGAAGGTGACCTCAATCTGAGGTACTCCTCTACGCGCAGGAGGTATTCCTGTGAGGTGAAACATTCCTAGCGTGATGTTATCCTTGGCAAATTCACGTTCACCTTGCAGAACATGGATTTCTACAGCTGGCTGATTATCTGCAGCTGTGCTGAATACCTCGGAACGCTTGGAAGGAATGGTTGTGTTCCTCTCAATCATTGTTGTAGTTACTCCACCCAGAGTTTCAATTCCTAGGGTAAGAGGGGTAACGTCAAGGAGAAGAACATCAGTCACACCCTCATCTCCTACGATAATTCCTGCTTGCAAAGCTGCACCCATTGCGACGGCTTCGTCGGGGTTAATCCCCTTGAACGGTTCTTTTCCAACTTCGGATTCAATTGCACTCTGAACTGCAGGTATACGTGTGGAACCACCAACAAGGATGACCTTGTCAACCTCTCCTTTACTCAAACCTGCATCTTTCATTGCTTGACGAGTAGGCTTCATCGTACGCTTGATTAGGTCTGAGACCAAGTCCTCGAACTTAGCACGCGTGATAGAGAGGTCTAGGTGTTCAGGCTGACCATCTTTCATCGTGATGAAAGGCAGATTGACGTTGGCTTGCTGAGTCTGTGAGAGTTCTATTTTCGCCTTCTCAGCAGCTTCACGAACCCGACTTATTGCCTGCAAATCCTTGGCTAGATCAATCCCAGTCCCCTTCTTGAATTCAGAAACTAGGTGGTCTACAATTGCCTCATCGAAATCATCTCCACCGAGACGATTGTCTCCAGAAGTGGCTTTTACTTCGATCTGGGGCTGACCATCAACCTGGTAGATTTCAAGGACAGAGACATCAAATGTGCCACCGCCAAGGTCGTAGACAAGAATTGTCTGATCGTCATCCTTGTCTACACCATATGCGAGTGCAGCAGCAGTTGGCTCGTTGATAATTCTCAAGACATCAAGTCCAGCAATTCGTCCAGCATCCTGAGTTGCTTTTCTCTGTGCATCACTAAAGTAGGCTGGACAGGTGATGACGGCTTGCTTGACTTCGCGGCCTAGATAGGCTTCAGCATCAGCCTTCAACTTCTGTAGGATAAATGCCGAGATTTCCTGTGGTGTGTAGTCATCAGAATCAACCGTCTTCGACCAATTAGTACCCATTTCTCGCTTTACAGAGAGAATGGTACGCTCTGAATTCGTGACAGCCTGTCTCTTTGCAGTCACTCCAACGAGTCGTTCTCCATCTTTGCTGAATGCAACCACACTGGGAGTTGTTCTTGCTCCTTCTGCGTTCGCAATAACGACAGGGTCTCCGCCTTCGAGTGTTGCTACACAGCTGTTCGTTGTTCCGAGGTCAATTCCAATTACAGGCCCACTCATGTTTATTCCTCCATTCATCCAATATGGATTGTACCATCACCATTCTCGATCTTTAATTCGACGTCGAGAATACCATTGTTGAGATCCCAACTCAAGATTTCTTCTGCAGTGGGATCGAGGCTAATTCTTCTAAAAGGCCTCAATTGATTTGTTTTGATGATTTGCAATGTCCTACCATTATCGGTCAGAGCGAGATCGATACCAATCCCATCTTCAAGGGAATTTGCGAGGTCAATGGTAAGAGTCATTCGGCCTTGTTGGATTAGCACATCTGCTTCGGGTACATCGATATCAATCGAATCGTTGGAATCCTGAGTAGTTGGGTCAATGGTGACAGACGATGAGGACTGAACATCGACCTTGAAACCCATTGTTTCAAACAGATTCCCAATCCCATCACCGTCGCTCATGATGGTGCCGAGTGCTTTGGCTAACGCTTCCATATTAGCTTGAGCATCAATCGTCGCTTCTCCAGATTGTAGGCGTTCCATATCGATGCCCATTCCCTCAAATTGGCCACGGACCTGATCGATTAGACCGGTCAATTGTTCCTTATTCATGTCTAATCCTAGTTGTTTGAACATGTCCAGAAGTTGCTGGATTAGATTATCTTCCCAGTCCTCGGTCATCTTCACACCCTACTATACAACCTCGAGTTGTAATGTCCGATTCGGACGACTCTATATGAACCATTCGTGAAGTGCCCCTATCTCTCGCATTGGGTTCAAGTGCAAATCCTCGGTCGGTGTGGTGTTCCTATGGCACGGAGAGAGCACGAACGCATCCTCCAAGATACGGAGAGAGAACAAGGGCACACCGCCCTTCGGAACAATGTTCGTGCAGCATTGGCGTTAGCGGATGCGGTTCGATCAACGATTGGGCCGCTTGGTTTGGATAAGATGCTTATTTCAGACGAGGGGGATGTTCAGGTGACCAACGATGGAGTCACTGTTCTCGAAGCAGCGAAAGTGGAGCATCCTACAGCTCGGATGTTGATATCAACATCTAGCGTTCAGGATGATGAAGCACGGGATGGGACAAGTAGCGCGATTGTACTCACTGCAGAACTTCTGCTCAACGCATTGGATTGGATTGATCGGGGGATTCATCCCTCTGTCATAGTTGCAGGTTATCGGATTGCGATGGATCACAGTCTCATTGCAATAGAGGATATCTCGAAGCCTATAGGGGAGGATGATCATATTCGAATTGTATCGACTAGTCTCGCAGGTAAAGTCAGTGAGGAGGTTCGCAGAGTTCTTTCTGACCTTGCAGTCGAAACTGCGTCTATTGCAGCGAAACGGGGTAAATCGAATCATGTGGATCCTGATTTAATCAAACGAATAATCATTCGAGGTGGTCGAATTGCAGATTGCGAGCGTGTGGATGGCATTGTTCTTCGTAAGACACGCCTTGATTCACAGACTCCTAATCGATTGGATGGTGGCAAAGTACTCTTGCTCGATGGGGGATTGGATCCTAAGGAACTCAGTGTCAATGCCTCAATCCGAATCACAGAGCCTGGGATGATGGCTCGCTTCCTTCAGCGACAGAAGTTAGAGATGAAGGAGCAAGTGGATGCCATTGAGAAAGCGGGTATTGACTTGCTCATCGCAAGAGATGGTATCCATGAAGATGCAATTCCAATGCTTCGTGATGCAGGTATAGTCACTTACCGTAGAGTGGAGAGAACGGATCTCGAACTCATCGCAAGAGCTTGTGGTGCTCGTATTGTTAGGGATGTTCAAAGCATCCGTTCTGATAGTATTGGTGAGTTTAATTCTGTGATTGAAGAGCGATGGGAGAATATTGACCACGTTCGTATTCATGGGTCTGTAGGCTCTGGGCAGACAGTTGTCTTACGAGGTTCAACAGATGCAGTAATTGACGAGGTTTCACGTGCGTTTGATGATGCCATAGGGGTTGCTTGTGGCTTACAAGAAGAACCCAAGATGCTTCCAGGTGGAGGTGCGATTCAAATCGCGCTTGCCCGCCGTCTTCGTGCTCACGCAACAACAATTCCTGGGCGTGAACAACTTGCTGTGGAAGCTTATGCAGCAGCCCTAGAATCCATTCCACGGGCCCTTGCAGAAAATTCAGGCCTTGATGGTCTTGATCAGATAATTGCAATCACTGCTGCACAGACTTCTTCGTCTAACGATTGGCTTGGTCTCGATGTACTTTCTAGGTCGATACATCCGATGAACGAAAGAGGGGTTCTGGAACCAGTTCGAATAGCCCGCCAAGCAATCACTGGTGCCACTGAATCAGCAATTTCTGTACTCAGGATTGGTGACATTTTGTGGGCCAAACAAGATGCTCAAACTCCCGATTGGCAATCTGAACTTAATCAGGATGAAGATTGACCTCAGAAACTTCCGTCGCCTTCTTTATTGCAGATTGTCTATCATATCATCAACAATTTTGTCTAAGTCAAATTTCGATATCCATCCCCATTCTTTTCGGGCCACATCATCTTCAATTGAGTCCGGCCATGAATCAGCATAATTTTGTCTCACATCTGGCTCGAATGAGCAAGTAAATTCAGGTATATGGCGCTGGATACTGTTGACTAACTCACCTGCAGTAAATGAGCACCCTGCGATGTTGTATCCGCCGCGAGATGTACCTAAAGAATCGAAGGGCGTATCCATCAATTCCAATGTTGCACGGATTGCATCATCCATATACATCATCGGAAGTCGAGTATCCTCACGAACGAAGCAGTTGTAATGGCCTTCAGAAAGTGCTGCATGGAATATTTCTACGGCATAATCTGTCGTTCCCCCTCCTGCTGGCGCTTTCCAAGAGATAAGGCCAGGATACCGAAGTCCACGCATATCAATTCCCGAAGACATTGCTAGATGTTCACCAACGACCTTTGTCTTACCATACACAGTCGTGGGGTTCAAGCCAGTTACTTGAGGCGCATGCTTCGGGCAATCAGGCCCGAATACTGCGATTGAGGAAGGTGAAAATACCCGGCAACCATACTTTTTCGCTGCGGAGATTACGTTCACGAGCCCGTCTACATTCACACTCCAACAGAGATCGGGATTCTTCTCACCAGTTGCAGATAATAGAGCAGCGAGATGATAGATGTCAGTGATTCCTTTACTTCGGACCAAATTCTCGATACCTTCAGCATCCATAACATCGAGTTGTGTACAACCATTAGCCTCACGGACATCCGTAGGTATGACAGATTCTTTCCCATATTTGTCCTGAAGCGCTTCAACTAATTCAGTTCCAATTTGGCCGAGAGCCCCGGTTACCAAGATCGGTTTTGGAACCGTGCCCATGGGCATAGACGGCAAGGTCACTACTTGATGATTGATGATGGAGGATGAAACGGAATCCCTCCACATCTCCGACAACGTTGATAGGCCAACGTGGACGGCTCCAAATCCCGTTGATTGCATGAAGTATGTCGTGGTCTCGGGTGGCGTTCTCAGTGGAATCGGTAAAGGTGTGACCGCTAGTAGTATTGGGGTGCTGATGAAGTCCCTCGGTTTGCGCGTGACTGCAATCAAAATTGATCCCTATCTGAACTCAGATGCGGGCACAATGAGTCCTTTTGAGCACGGTGAAGTATTCGTTCTCGACGATGGTGGAGAGGTCGATCTCGATTTGGGTAATTACGAGCGCTTCCTCGATGTGAGACTTTCTCGAGATAACAACCTGACCACTGGGAAGGTGTATTCGGAAGTAATTGGTAAGGAGAGGAAGGGCGATTACCTCGGTAAGACGGTACAAGTTGTCCCACATATCACTGATGAAATCCAAGATTGGATTGAGAGGGTTGCTCATACACCAGCAGATGGTTCTGACGAGGTTCCAGAGGTTTGTGTAATTGAATTAGGGGGAACTGTGGGAGATATCGAATCTGCTCCGTTTGTCGAAGCTTTACGTCAATTCCAGTTTCGTGTTGGAAGTAACAACATCTGTTTCCTCCATGTAAGTCTCATTCCTGTAATCGGCGTAGTTGGCGAGCAAAAGACAAAGCCTACTCAGCATTCAGTGAAGGGTTTGATGGCTTCGGGGATTCAGCCGGATTTCCTCGTTTGTCGTTCATCTGAACCTCTTCTTCCGGAGGTTAAGCGAAAACTATCCCTATTTTGCCATGTATCCGAAGAGGCTGTGTTTAGCGCCCATGATGTATCGAATATCTACCGTGTTCCTTTGATGCTAGAGGAGCAAGGTGCTATCTTACAAATGGCAGCTCACTTTGGTCTCGAGATTCCTATTGAACGTCCTTTGTTGAAAGATTGGGAAGTTATGGCTCAGCGGATGGATGAGCTTAGTGGGGAGGTCCGGATTGCAATGGTTGGCAAATATACTGGGCTCTCTGATTCTTATCTGAGTGTGATTAAGGCACTCCAACATTCAGCGTTGCATGAAGGTGTCAATCTCTCAATTGATTGGGTTGAAGCCAGCGACCTTGAGAATTCAAATGAAGGTACGGAGAAGCACGAATCTGCATGGTCTTTAGTCAAAGGTGCTGATGGGATTCTTGTTCCTGGAGGATTTGGAGATCGTGGTATAGAAGGTAAGATTCTCGCTGCGAAGCATGCGCGCGAGAATGTTGTCCCGTATCTTGGTGTCTGTTTAGGCCTACAGATTGCGACGATTGAATTCGCTAGAAATCGGCTTGGTCTCAAGGGCGCAAATAGTACTGAGTTCGATGAGGATACCCCTCACCCTACGGTTATTTTCATGCCCGAAGGAAGCCGTACTCATATGGGTGGAACGATGCGTCTTGGTAGTCGTCAGACGAATCTACAGACGCAGGATTGTGCAGCTTATCGCCTCTATGAAGGGGCTATGGAGATTCATGAGCGCCATCGTCATCGATATGAGGTCAATCCAGATTTGGTGGCAGATCTTGAGGAGAAGGGTTTGCGCTTTGTTGGTCGTGACACCGAAGGTGAGCGTATGGAAATCATAGAACTTGAGGGCCACCCTTACTACTTCGGTACGCAATATCATCCTGAATTTAAGTCACGTCCTGGACGCCCCAGCCCCCCATTCCTTGGTCTAATCAAGGCAGCGCTTGGCCGCCCAGTTTGAGATTTAAGTCTCAAAATTTGGTATTTACAGAATCAATTGTATTGGCCGCACGTAGAACAATAGTCTCGTCCGTAGGCTGGTATGTGAACCACGCCTGGTGCATTGCATAGGGTACAGTTCTTTCCAGTCGGAATCATTTGACCCTGCTGACCTTCAGTCTGTGTTGTGGTGGCCGTAGTTGCTGTTGCTGTTGCCAGAGGTGCATCTTCGTCTTTATTCAGGAACATCATAGCACCAACAATTCCAGCGATAATCACAACGACAATACTGACAGCCCCACCGACCACCATTGCGTTGATACCTTCTGATTCTCCCCCATCAGTTGGTGTACTATCTCCACTGTCTGCGGTTTCAAGAGCATCACAAGTACCGTCTCCATCAGCATCTGGTGGTATAGAGTTTGAATCGAGAGGGTCGCTTCCACAATCGGTTTCTTCTACATCTGAATGACCATCTCCATCGTCATCTGGGTCCATATTGTCTCCAAAGGCATCGCCATCTGTGTCAATAGTCTCAGATGCATCAATTGGGAATGCATCATCTTCGTTTACTATTCCATCACCGTCGATATCATCATCCACAGTGTCAGCAATCCCATCGCTGTCCATATCTGGACAACCTGCGGGAGTCCCCGTTGAGGTTCCTGCTTCGAAGGGACATCCATCCGGCGCATTCCCACTTTCGTTGTCTCCATAGCCGTCATTGTCCGAATCGTAGATTTGTGTAGGATCTTGTGGGAACTTGTCGAAATCGTCGAAGGCTCCGTCACCGTCACTATCCTTTTCAGATAGTGCACACCCATCTGAATCTACAGTATCAATAGCCCAGTATGGGGTATCAGGACAAAGATCGTTCACATCACTGATACCGTCTCCATCTGTATCCTGATTAGCTTCGTCGCATCCATTGTCCAAAACCGTTGTACCGGCAGGGGTTCCAGGACAGTCATCTAGAGCATCGTTTACCCCATCCGAATCAGTGTCTCGTTGACTTGCTCCGCATCCATCTGCATTGACATCACTTGCCTCAATTGAGTTGGTGAATGGACATAGGTCGTTTACATCGAGGACACCATCGTTGTCTGTATCTCGTTGACTTTCGCCGCATCCATTGTCATCTACTGATTCACCGAACGGTGTATTAGGGCAGATATCATCATCATCACCCACGAGATCATGGTCTTCTTCGGTTGGATTTCGTTCTAGATAGACAATGGTTCCATTCGCTTCTTGGTCAAAGGTATACACAGTTTCCCAACCTTCGTCATTTGTCGTCATTTCAGAGTACCGGCCGGAAGCGCGGTTATAGGTTACAGTAACTTCTTCCCATCCGTTTGGCCCTTCCGCAGAGATTGTGAGACCGAGATCATTGGGAGCATACCAAGACACATGCGCACGACCTGCTGCATCCACATCTATTGATGGATAGACGCCTTGACTGGGGTCTGCTGAACCAATTGCTCGTACTGTACTCATCTCAGTTCCATCGTGGTGAACCATTAGGATACTGCACTCGTTAAATGAATCACAGTCCGAATCTCCATTGGCTGTGTCGTATCCTTTCTGGAACACGTACCATAGGGTGCCGTCTGGACTAGTGGCGATATCAGGACGGTAGTAGTTGGTTGGTTGATCTGCGATGAATTCAGAAGACCATCCTGTAGTGTCCTTGCTAGACATGACAATGTCTGTATTTGCGGTGTCTCGATGGAAGACAACAGGTTCCTCTCCAAGGAAGCCAACACGAGGGAATGTTGCGTTAACTGCGACTACCTCTGCGGGCATCCAGGTCCCATCGTAATTCACTGAAATCCATACTGTAGCGTCACCATCCAGATCAACCCATGATGCAGCCAGTGTTCCGTTCGCAGATGCTGCGATTGAGGTGTACCATCCAGTTGAGTTTCCAGAATGTAGGGTAGTAGTCCCCCATTGTCCTGAATTTAATCGCTCAGCAATCCTCATTTCGGATCCGTTCACAGAGCCGAAAAAGGTTCGATCAGAAATGTGCATGTAAGATACTACCGGAATATGACCAAGCGAAGCCGTTGAGGAGGGGATTGAAACAACATCTGCATATCTTCCTGATTCAGCCTCAGAATCGATTACAACACGTTCTGATGCAGATGAGCCCATTGTAAACACTACTAGGTTACAATCATCGGAATCGTTCATGTTGGTGCCAGGATCGTGATCACAGGACGTAGTCCCTTTTTCATATCCTTCAAAGAGAACCATGTACATTGTTCCATCACTCGTACGTGTGGATTCAAGATAGGCGAAGTCATCTGTGTCTGTGCTTAACTCTCCAGGTGTCCAATCGCAACCAATGCTATCTGTGCGAGCAGAACTCAAT